>CAZOGG010000046.1:0-5566 GCA_964579565.1 uncultured Candidatus Saccharibacteria bacterium
ATTTGAAAGTTGAGCACCCTTTGAAATGTGTTCCTTTATCTTTGCAACATTAAACTGCTCTATCTTATTATCATTTCTTGGATCATAAGAACCAAGCACTTCCAAGTACTTTCCGCTCTTTGGGCCGTTCTTTGAATCTGTTAAAACTAGGCGAAATACTGGCTCATGCTTTCTTCCTACTCTTTGTAATCGTATCATTAACATAGGCAGTATCCTACCAGAACTGTCATAAAAAGGCAATATCCTTTGAAATATTGGAACCCATTAGTAGTATTGATGGGCTAGTTTTGAATACTCTTTTGGCAATTTCTAGGACATATTCTGGATTACTAGAAATTTCCTTGTATTTAGACAGCACCTCATCTGCAGACATTAATCGTCCATTAGTAGCTAATATTTCTGAATAGAATGAGGCAAGTGAAATTGAATTTTCGAAATTAAATATTTGAGCTGACTTGATTAGTGTGAATGCTTTATTTAATTCATCATTAGAGATTAACTCTGTACTGATTCTGCTCAGCTCACTTCTTATAATACTGATGCATTCCTTTATGCTTTCGTTATCAAGTCCGATTCGGAAATTTACAATCCCATAATTTCTACCTCTATAATTACTACCAGAAACCGCATAAGCTAATGCTTTCTTTTCCCTTATTTCATATTTTAATCTTGCATAACTTCCAACCATAAGTACTCTGTAGGCTAAATCCAAAGCACAATACTCATCAAGATTTGATAAATCAGATCTATAACCCACTGTTAATGTAGCTTGCTTAATGCCATTTATATTTTCAATAATTATTTCCTTTGATGGAACATTATTTAGTGGTACTATCTCCATTCTCTCACCTTCATTTAGATCTTTGAAATATTTATTCAGCAAATTCCTAACCTCATCCTCAGTAATATCTCCACAAACACTTATTATCATATTCCTTGCACAATGTGTTCTTCTATGGAAACTCAATACTTTATCTCTCTGAATCTTTTTTATATCTTCAACATCTCCAGTATTCAATTTACCTAATCTACTATCAGGAAATACACCTGAGAAGATAAATCTATCAGAATACTTCTCTGGATCTGATTTAATTCTATTAATCTCCTGCTCAATAATCTTCTTCTCCTTAATTATATCTTCTTCAGAAATCAATGGGTTTATAATTATTTCAGACAGAAATTCAAATGCCGATTCAACATTATCCTTTATAATCTTAACTGTGTATTCAATCTTCTCTTTGTTTGTTACAGCATCTCTAAATCCGCCCTCTTCTTCAATTATTGATGAGATTAGCTTTTTTGAAGGGTACTTCTTACTACCATCAAGTACAATATGCTCGAGGAAATGAGCAATGCCAACCTCATCATCCTTCTCATATATACTTCCACCGATAACCCTTACAGAAATAGCGACACTCGATATTCCCGGCCTTGGAATATGAATTACAGTGAGACCATTTTTATTAATAAAACTATTGATTTTATTGTACATAGTATTATTCTGAATAACCTAGCACAAAATAAACCCATTTATCTTCATGTAATTCAATCCTATTCAGAATTTTATAATCATTTTTTATTGAAAACTTTATTATCTCTTCATGGAAACTTTCTTTTGGAAAATTAAATGCAACTATTCCATTTTTTGCAAAAAACAATTTGAATTGAATCAAAAACTTCTCAATTTGATTGATAGAAAAGTGATTTAATACAGAATTAATAAACAATCCTCCAAATTTATTATGGAAACCAGTTTCATAAGAAATTTTTTCTATATCTAACATTAGTACTTCCTTATTATTTTTTAACATTTGGTAATCAAAAAAATCTTTATATATATCAGTCCGCGTAACTATATATCCCCTCTCTTCAAGATAATCTGCATCACGACCAGTTCCACTACCTATCTCAATTATATTGGATCCCTTTGGCAAATATGATAAGAAATTATCAATCCAGTCCTTTTGGATACCGGTAACATCTTTTTTAGAATATTTAATATAAATTGGTATATCCATATTATTAGTAAGGGGGCATCACTAAAAGCAACGCCCCCTTTTGATTCAGCTGGATCTAGCTCCGAACGTGCTCGTCCAGAACTCCATCTTTTGCCCCCTTAATGAGGACAGAGAATTGACTCCTAGACATGGAAATGGTGTTACCAAAATCATCCTTGATCTTGATCTGCTTATCTTCCGAAGAAGAAGCGTCCTCAAGAACCTCAGGACAAGCCGGGCAACAGCCAGGTCCACAAAGCAAGATAAGTCTTTTCATATTATGAATTGACAAAACTTCTTTATTACACATGAAAAGCGTATTCCACCATCGCGTGGGTAACCTCTTCTTTAAAGAATGATACAACTATGGGATATAAAGTTCAAGGGATACCCCTTAATCCATTTTTTCCTGTAGGATCATCCTGTGGTGTCACTTCAGTAGTAAAGTTAATCTTGAGTTTCACCTCCTTTCTATTTTTATACTATCATAATTCAATCGATTAATATACATAATAGAAACATAGACTTATTTTATTTCCCTGATATAGTTAAGTCAAAATGAAAAAGGAAATTAAAAAAGAAAATAGCGCAATTATAGTAAGCCAAATATCAACTAATAAGAAAGGCACGGGTTACATTAAGGACCCCAATAACCCCAACAAAGACATTATTGTTGAGTCTATTTCCCTATTAAACACAGCGATGAACGGTGATATAGTCGAGGTTAAATTAGGAAATAAAAATCAATACGGCCAGATAACTGCAGAAGTTACAAAAATAGTTGAAAGGAAAAGAAACTCATTCGTCTGCACAATAGAGAATCAGAATGGCAAGCTATTAGCGATTCCTGATGATAAGAAAGCGTATTTCCCCATTTCAATTTCTAATTCAAATCTAAATATAGGTGACAAGGTATATGTAAAGGTAAATGAATGGAAGGATTATAAGGATATGCCAGTTGGAGAAATTATCAAAATCCTTGGAAAGAAAGGTAACAACAATGTCGAAATGGAAAGTATAGTACTTGAAAGAGGATTCGAGGTTGGATTCCCTGCAGAAGTAGAGGCAGAAGCAGATGAAATAGAGAGAAATAAAATTCAGGACATTCAGAATGAAATACCTAAGAGAAAGGATTTCCGCAATACTCTGACAGTAACAATTGATCCATTCGATGCCAAGGATTTCGACGATGCAATTTCATTTAAGGATTTGAATAATGGAACTTATGAAATAGGTGTGCATATTGCTGATGTAAGTCATTATGTAAAGGAGAAAAGCGCATTGGACAATGAAGCCATCAAGCGAGGTTGCTCTATTTATCTAGTCGATAGGACAATACCCATGTTGCCAGAAGTACTATCGAACGATGTTTGTAGTCTTAATCCCAAGGAGGATAAGCTGACCTTCTCTGCGGTATTTATAATGAATGATCATGGCAAGGTATTAGAGAGCTGGTTCGGCAAAACAATAATTAATTCCACTCATAGATTCACATATGAGAATGCTCAAGAAAGTCTAGATTCCAAGTCAGGTGAATTCTACAAAGAATTAAATAAATTAAATGAAATAGCCAAGAAACTTCAGAAGGAGAAATTCGCAAAGGGTGCAATAGAATTCGAACAAGAGGAAATTAAATTCAAATTAGATGAGAATGGCAAACCTATTGGAGTTTATAAGAAAGAAAGATTAGACACTCATAAATTAGTTGAGGAATACATGCTTCTTGCCAATCGCGAAGTGGCAATGCATATATTTAATTCAATAAAGAGAAAGGGAAAGAAAGATACGGGTTCAATTTACCGAATTCACGATATACCAGACAAGGAGAAAATGGCTGATCTAGCAACCTTTGTAAAGGCACTTGGATATAATTTACCAATAAAGGATGGCAAGGTGAAAGCAAGTGATATCAAAAGTCTATTGAAACAAATATCAGGCACAGTTCACGAAACACTTATAAGTACAGCAGTAATACGCTCAATGCAAAAGGCCGTGTACTCTACCAAGAACATTGGCCATTTCGGACTTGCCTTCGATTATTATACTCATTTCACTTCCCCAATTCGTCGTTATCCAGACTTACTAGTTCAGAGAATATTGCAGAGACATCTACATAATGAACCATTCGGTGACAGAGAAATCAATGAATTCCAGAGCATAGCAGAACAAAGTACAAGTAGAGAGATCGATGCAGCAGGCGCCGAGCGAGAATCCAAGAAATTAAAACAAGTAGAATACATGTCTGACAAAGTCGGCAAAACTTTCCAAGGTACTATTTCTGGAGTTACAGAATGGGGTCTATATGTAGAGGAGAAAGAAACAAAGTCCGAGGGCATGATCAAAATCCGAGATCTAGGTAATGATTATTATGAATTCGACAAAAAGACTTATTCTATACTCGGTCAAAAGACAAAGAAGAAATATACACTAGGTGATGATATAACTTTCAAGGTAGTTTCTGCTGACTTGGACAAGAAGACATTGGATTTTGCTTTAGTTGTATAAAAACAACAAAGGGCCTTCGAGATTGATATATTTATATGATATATTTCTCTGGCCCTTTATGATGGAATGATTATCTTATTTATAATTTCTAATTTCTCATCTTAGATATCACTCCAACTTGCATTACTAGGTAATGCGAACTGACACTGAACTGAAAAGAACTACGAATCACAAACGCACTAACAGTCTCGAGTACTATCCAGTCGAAGCTCGAGATTACCCAATCTCCTGCCATCGTAAGCATATCCAACTCCTGGTCCCCAATTGAGGTTAACAATATGGAGAAAGGAATGAGGTAGAATTGAATGAGTGACTTCCTCGCTATTCCACCCAGTCGACTTTACTTTCGTGTAGACGAGGGCGATTAGACTGTTGTAAGACAAAGGTCGAACTTGGAACTCAGCAGTATCATAGCAAACACCAGACCCAAGCTTGCAGTACTGTCTCATCTCTAGGACTTGCTTATCCACCAAAGGCGACTGGTATGAAAACGCCCGAAGCGAAGATCCTGTATTGTAGATACTGACGAGTGGAGACCAAAATTTCTTAGCCCATGTCCACTCCTTGCCTGTATGATTGCCCCACCTATTTCCGAAATGTCTCCTGAATTCCGAACACAGTAGACTCAGGTGATGATCAGGAACAAAAATGAAGCGGTTGCTTGATTCCATAACTATCTTCCTTTCCGCTCTTTCGAGCTTTGTTTGTTTTGTTGTTGTTTCTGTTACCGAACTAGCCTAACAGACTATAGCATATTAAAATTGATTTGTCCAGTATTTCTCCAATTTAAAATTTGATATTATATACCCATCAATCTCTGATGTAGTAAGTCCCCCAGGTCTACGACCTATGAATCCTGTGCGGAACAGGTACTAAAGTTGCAAAGGTGTTGAGGGGAAAGGGGTCCCTCCAAGATTGAACTTAGCAGAAGACCCTTCGGGGTCTTCTGTGTTTCCTATTTATCAAAGACACTTAGAAAAATCTTTTTATCACTACTGGGTAATTTGAAAATGACAACGGTAACCAACCTGTTGTTAATCTTTTGTGATAATGACCAAAAATCT
>CAZOGG010000047.1:0-5496 GCA_964579565.1 uncultured Candidatus Saccharibacteria bacterium
TCGAAAACTTGGGTTTTGATCTTGAATTGATCAGGCATTGGTATATTGTAGCAGAAAATGTATTAAATGAGATTAAATTAATTAACGAAACCAAACAAAAAGAGCCACCTCGCTTGCGCAAGATGGCTTCTTTGAAATTTGGGCTGTTAACCCTGGAGTTCCAAATCGAATGAAACCTTCTTAGGATTACCACCACGATTTTTATGGTAGGCACACCAGAAGGTCACATCGATGTGACTTCCATTGACCTTTCGATCAATCACCCCGCAAGTAGTGAACTTTCCATGCCAAGTTAGACCAGTGATCACCCGATCAGAGATATAAGGTTTCCCTTTATGGAGTACGAGCACTTGAATGAAGTCCCAGACCTCATCGGTCGAGTGACCGTTGTGGTAAACCATGAACCCTGGGCCAAAGTCGGTTTCAAAATCAACTGACCCGACTGTCCAATAGCTGTCGATATCATTACCAAAGGCCTTCCGTAGTGATGGCATGTCAATCGGTACGATCTTGGCAGCTTCTGTGGCACGACGAACCTCGCCTATATCACAGGATTCTTTGCGCCATTTCTGGCCATCCTTGAGTTCGTAAATCAGGATCGCTGAGCAACCATTCTCGACCCCCATAAGCAGAGTCTCTCCGTCGATCCTCAGACCAACAT
This sequence comes from uncultured Candidatus Saccharibacteria bacterium, assembly GCA_964579565.1. Classification (GTDB taxonomy): domain Bacteria; phylum Patescibacteriota; class Minisyncoccia; order Phycocordibacterales; family PALSA-1337; genus CAIOGI01. Next base: position 662 of record CAZOGG010000047.1, read on the forward strand.
TACAGAAGTGTAATTCGCGACGATCAGTAGATCCGGGCAGCCCATTTCTCCATTTGAGCATACCTGAATCGTAAACGAACTCCTCACCCTTGGTGACTGTCAGTTGATTCAGGTAATCCATACCATGGCCGGTATCGTGCATGTCTGTTTCGACTTTTGCAGTAAATCCAGAACATTCCGAACTGAATTGGCCATCAATGAACGACTGCACCAACGCAGGAATTGTCGGTATCGGACGTTGATTGTTCCAAGGATGCAATGCAACTTTCATGATTTCTCTCTCTTTGGTTAGTTGGGTTAGTTGGAAATGTTCTGTCTTTTAAACACAATAACTAAATGAATTCCTTTGAGAGGATATCATAATATTAACTTAATGTCAATATCTGATGGCTTTAATTATTGACTATTATGACAATAATGATATATTGTGCCACGGAGGATTACCTATGAGCACAGCTACAGAAATCGAAGAACCAAAACCAATCACTGAATTCCTTGGATCATTCATCGTCTACTTCGAGGACGAGAATATTACTATGACCCACGAAGAAGGTGGCTTCGACATCAATGAAGGAGTCGCATACATCAGTAGGGTTAAATTCGAACGAATTCCGGGCTACTTCAGGATTACCGTGAATGAGAATGTGTGTCACATTGATGATGATGAAATCAAGCGAGTCGAGGTTGTCGGCTAAAATGCTGACCATCGATAGCGCTCACAAGTAGTACAAGCCACCACGAATTGAGGAATTCCTGGTGGCTTTGTTTATTTTTTATCAGAATCAACTATCTTTATTCCCAACTCTCTTAGTTGTGCATCCATTACTTTACCTGGAGCTCCCATCATTGGATCTCTTCCCTCTCCTGTCTTTGCAAAGGCTATAACTTCACGAATATTTGGTTCATTCTCAAGTATCATCATAAGTCTATCGAATCCCCATGCCATTCCTCCATGTGGTGGTGTACCTGATCCTAGAGCATTTAACATATGTGAGAAATTTCTCTCAATTCTCTCATCTTCATATCCCATTATCTTGAATACTGATCTCAATGCTTCTGGATTGTGATTTCTAATACTTCCTCCTCCAATTTCTGAACCATTCAATACTAGGTCGTATTGTGTCGTTAGAATATTCTCTATATTTCTCTGATTCATTAGATCATCCATAAATTCTGGCTTTGGACATGAGAAAGGATTGTGACTGAATGTCCATTTCTTGGTTTCAGCATCCTTCTCGAAAAATGGGAAATCAACTACCCAAAGGAATGCTAATTCATTGGGATTATTTTTGTCCTTTCTTATATCAGGCTTATCACTACCATACTTCTCCATCGCTTCCTTGTATGACATTACTGGTATTGGTAAATTCTGTATTTGTTTGTCTGGATAAAGGGATTTGACCAAATCAATAATCACCTTTTCATTCATTGCCATAACATCCTTCTGTGCAACGAAACTCATTTCCATATCTAGCTGAGTGAATTCTGGTTGTCTATCTCCTCTTGTGTCCTCATCTCGCATGCATCGAGCGAATTGGAAATACTTCTCGAATCCAGAAGCCATTAATAACTGCTTATACTGCTGTGGAGATTGTGGTAATGAATAGAAACTACCAAGTTCAAGTCTTGATGGAACTATAAAGTCTCTTGAACCCTCAGGTGTTGTTGCTGATAATAGTGGAGTCTCTATTTCTGTAAATCCTTCATCAGCAAATGCATTTCTCACATGAAGCAATACCTTGTGGCGATTGATTATATTCTTCTGTAAACGAGGTCGTCTAAGATCTTGATATCGATACTTCAATCTTACTTCTTCATTTATTTCTTTACCATCTGCATGTAGGTCGAAAGGAGGTGTTGTAGCTTCGTTTAGTATTTCAATAGAAAGTATTTCAAGTTCAATATCACCATTAACTCTATCAATCTGAACATTCTTTGGTGGTCTCGCATTAACCTTGCCTGTAACCTTAACTACCCACTCAGATCTGAGCTTAACTCCAACCTCATGAGCTTCCTTGGCATTAGGTAGAATAACGCCTTGTATCTTGCCTGTAACATCGCGAAAATCAAGGAAAATAAGCTTTCCCTGATCTCGACGAATATCAACCCAGCCAGAAATACTAACTTCCTTGCCCAAATGATCCTTTAGATCTTTAATATAAGTTCTTTGCATGTTGGACATAATAGCAAAAAAGCCAATTTCCCGCTATAGTCTCTATCTTTCCATTTCTTCCTCGAATCCCTTGAAATCTTCTTCCTCTTCTATATGCTTTAGTATTGCTAGGCTATTGTATTGCTTTAATTCAGAAATATCTGCTCTAGCTTCATCTATATCTTCTTGTACATGTATCAAGTCAATCTTAACTTCTTGTAGACTTTGACTCATCATGTCTACCTTCTTGTCTATTCTTGCTAAAGCTCCCAAAACAAATGAATACTGTTCATTCTCCATAATTATTTAATTAAATTAATAATGAAATAAGTATAGAAAATGAGGTATTAAGAAAAGCTTAAGAAGTTATTAAGATTTAATGAAGATTTACAATACACCAATATTCTTCTTCACTGTCAAAAGTTTGGCATCTGCCTTCTCCTTAGCTCGTATAGCTCCATCAGCTAAAACAGACTTAATTAACTCACTATTATTAGCAATTTCAGCTCTCTTATCTCGCATAGGTTTGATGAAAGCGTCAAGGTCTTCTATTAATTTCTCTTTCAAGATTTTGTATTTACCCTTGTTTTCTTCATAAATCACCTTCAAATCCGCCTCTGATCTAACCAACTTGTGGATATTGTATACATTTGTGGGGATATCCGTACCTGAATCTGTAACTATACTCATTACAGCTTTTGTGATTTCATCTCTAGTAGCAAATAGCGGAATTGTATTTCCATAACTCTTACTCATCTTTCTTCCATCTGTTCCAGGAACTATTGCAACTGAATCTAGGATAATTGGTTCGGGTAGCTTGAATGTCTCACCGAAGATATTATTGAACTTCTGTGCTGTATCGCGAGTATACTCTATGTGTTGCTTCTGATCCTGACCAACTGGAACAACATCTGTATCATAAAGCAGAATATCAGCAGCCATAAGCATTGGATAATTAAATGTGCCGACATTTATCTCCTTGTCCTTCGCTTCTGCATCCTTGAATGCATGTGCGCGCATGAGATATGGCATGGTTGTGATAGTATCAAATATCCATGCGAGTTCTGTGTGAGCAGATACATCACTTTGTTTGAACAATACTGCCTTCTTAGGATCAAGCCCTATTGCTAGATAGTCTAGAATTAGATTGGTAATATTATTTCGCATTTCCTCTGCATTCTGAATTAAATTTAATCCATGATAGTCAGCAATCATGAAATAACAATCGTATTCAGCTTGCAAATCAAGCCATTGCTTCATAGCGCCGAAATAATTACCGATATGTGCAGTACCTGTTGGCTTAACTCCAGAAAGTAAAATCTTTTTCATATTAAATAGTATACACTATATCCCCTCCTTTTTTAATTCCTCAATTATCTTCTGTGCATTCTTGGAAAGCTTCTTAGGCATATTTACCTTCGTAACTATTAGAATATCTCCTCTTCTTCCTCTTTCATCTGGAACTCCCTTCTGCTTAATTCTCAATATCTCATTGTGGGTTGTACCTTGTGGAATCTTAACTTCTATATTTCCATCTAATGTTTCAATATCAATATTTGCACCAAGTAATGCTGTTGTTAATTTCAAATCCAATTCCATTATCAAGTTATATCCTTCCTTACGGAATACTGGATGATCTGCTACCCATACGCGCACTATAAGGTCGCCCTTACCTCCAGGACCATCTTCGCCTCTTCCTGGAACTCTAAGTCCTTGACCATTCTCAATTCCTGGAGGAATCTTAACTGCTAGTTTCTCTTTATTAACTGTTATCTCCTTTTCCAAACCGAATATAGATTCTTTGAAAGTTAATTGCACATCCACACTAATATTCTTGCCCTTTCTTACTCTCTTACCACCGCCGAAGAATTCGCCGAATATATCTCCAAGATCGAATTCGAATGATTGACCATTCTGTCCTTGATACTGTCTCGCAAATCCAGAGAAATCAAATCCACCAAATCCTCCTCCTTGATTAGGATTAAATCCGCTTGGTCCTGCAGATCCATACATATCGTATTGCTGTCGCTTACCATCATCAGAAAGCACGGTATATGCCTCATTTATTTCCTTAAATTTGGCATCCTGGCCATTATTCTTATCTGGATGATGTTCATGAGCCAGCTTGCGGAAAGCCTTCTTAATTTCGTCTTTTGAAGCCCCTTTCTCGACTCCTAGTATTTTGTAATAGTCCTTCATATGTGGCGGTGATTATAGCAAATATTATGATTATTTTAACTATTGACTTTTATGCACTAACATGCTATTATTAGTAATGGTAAATCTTTGAACAATTACGCATCATGAATAGTAACAACCTCGCAGAATACTTGGTGTCGAAAAAAGGGCAGAAGCTCAATATTGAAAAAAAGAGTGAGGGAGGAAAGTACTTTAAGGTCAATATTCTGGGTGTGGGGGATGACTATGTACACGTAGCATTCCTTGAACACCCCCAGAGAATTCACTCCCGAATTCCTATCGACAACATCGCCTCTGTGACTGAGGTCCCAGAGTAGGTCATCAAAACCTGTTCTACCACAAGCACCCCACGGTCCAATCCCGTCGGGTGCTTTTCAATTTTATGCAAGCAGGTTTGTTGTAAGCGCAACCATAAGTTCCTTATCCTTTGGATTACTCTCTGCGATTAATAGAGCCAGAGCAACAAGTGTATTGTCATTGATCT
>CAZOGG010000048.1:0-3692 GCA_964579565.1 uncultured Candidatus Saccharibacteria bacterium
CCTAGTAAAATACTAGGTGGGTGATCTCAATGTTAGCACCAAGGTGCAACATAATGTGAATCACAAGGATTCGTTGATCTCCCAAATTAAAAGTTATAGAGTTAATACTCTCGTAACCTAATATAATTATATTCTAATCAAGAATACCGTCTAGATTGACATCGTATAGAATTCTGTCTTGAATATGATTGTATTTAATAATTTCATTATCCTTAAACCAGAACTTGATTTCATCACTAGCTTCCTTAACTGTGCCTGAAGCATGAACAATATTTCTTATAGCTCTTACATCATCATCAGCAATCTTATATGAATCTAGAACATAATCCCCTCTTATAGTACCAACATCAGATAGAAGTGGCTCAGTACCGCCTGTTAGCTTTCTAACTATAGCCACTGCATGCATACCCTCCCATACCATAGCTATAACTGGACCACTTGCCATATATTTCTTTAATTTCTCCAATATCATATCTGACTGCTTGATTGGATCATCATGCGGTGGTGTAAGACCCTTGTCCTTATATGCTTGAAGATTCTTTATGCCTGTTTTTAATTTCCATTCTGGATCAAGAGTATAATGCGCTTCAACCATTTCCTTTGTAGGAATTAACATCTTCACTGCAATCAATTTCAATCCAGTTCTCTCATATCTCTGTATCACTTCTCCAATCAAGCTTCTCTGTATACCGTCTGGCTTTATTATTACTAATGTTCTTTCATGCTTTGCGTGTGGTGTTGTCATATTATTTATTTAAATTTTTGTTAATATTTCCGGATCACCCTTCGTAATTAATATTGTATGTTCGAAATGCGCACTTGGCTTACCGTCTCTTGTTCTATATGTATAACCGTCTTTGTCTAATGTGGTTCTATGGTCACCAAGATTAAATATAGGTTCGATAGCCAATACCATGCCGGGTTTGAGTACATCGCCAGTACCAGCTACACCATAATTAGGCACGAATGGATCCTCATGAACACTATAACCGACACCATGTCCTGACAATTCTTCTACAACGCCGAACCCAGCAGCAACTGCTAGTCTCTCTATGGCAACACCGATATCACCCACTCTCTTACCTCCCTTTGCGGCCTTAATACCAGCATAAAGTGCATCTCTAGTAACATCTAATAATTTGCTTAACTCAGGAGAAATATTGCCAACCGGAACTGTTATGGCAGCATCAGTAATCATGCCCTTATGAATTAATCCCAAATCTATTGTGACAATGTCGCCATCCTTGAGTATCTTCTCCTTTTCATTTGGAATTCCATGCACTATTTCATCATTTATAGAAACACAAAGACTAGCAGGAAATGGCCTAGACTCGCCTCTAGGTTTGTAATTCAAGAATGCAGGAACATCTCCTCCTTCTAATATAAGTCTATGAGCCTCATCATCTAGTTCCTTAGCACTAATACCAGGCTTTATCATATTCTTGAGCAAACCAAGGATCTCTGCATGTCTTCTGCCACCCTCTCTCAATTTCTGTATATCCTCCTTTGTCTTAATCTTTATCATATACTTTTTATAATATCATTGTGTATTTCTTCTATACCTTGCTCTCCATTTACTTGAACAAAATTATATCTAGGATTATTCTTATAGAATTCTATAGTAGGCACAACATCAGTCATATACCATGCAAGCCTCTTCTTTATATCTTCCGCTCTATCATCCATTCTGTGTCTTGCTGATAATTTCTCTGTTGCCCATTCTTCACTAACATCTATATTTATTACGGTTGGCTTCTTTAGTGAATAGAAATCGAATATTGAATCTAGAACTCCTGCCTCATGCTTCCTTCTAGGTGTACCATCGAAAATTAGATGCTTGGATTCTGTGTAGTTATTTATAAGTATATTAATCCACATATAAACAGAAATGAATTCTGGCTGTAGCTTGTCAGAAGTATAGTATTCATTTGAAATCTTCTGGGTTATAGAATTACCCTTAATAAACTCGCGAATTTCACTACCACTTTGTATGTATAGAGTATCTCTACTGCTGTCTATTTGTTTTAAATACTTTGAAAGTAGGTCACCCTGTGTACCCTTACCACAGCCTGATCTTCCAATTAATATGAAAGTTCTTTGATCCATGGGATCAGAATACCATATTTCTAATATTCACGCATTGATGCCTGAGCGTCAATCTTCTTTATTAAGTCTAGAACAACTGAAACAACGATTAGTAGTGCTGTACCGCCTATAGCTAGAGTTTGAGTTCCTGTGAAAGCTTGTATACCAAGAGGTAGAACAGCTATAAATCCTAGAAATAGAGCACCGACTAGAGTTATTCTTGTAACAACCTTACCCAAGTAATTCATTGTAGATTCTCCTGGTCTAACACCTGGAATGAATGCTCCTCCCTTCTGTAGATTCTCTGATATCTGCTTAGGATCAAATGTAACTGCAGTATAGAAGTATGTAAATACGAATACTAAAATGAAATATATTACAGCGTGTGGCCATGGAGCATTAAGGAAATCAGAAATGGATCTTGCTGTATCTGCAACTACTGGATTTGATACCTTTGATAGAACATTAGATATTATCTGAGGGAAAAGAAGAATAGATAATGCGAATATTATTGGAATAACACCACTTTGGTTTAATCTTAATGGTAAATATGTTGATACACCACCGTAAACTTTATTTCCTCTAACTTGCTTAGCATATGTAACAGGTATTGATCTCTCAGCTTCAGTAATAACTACAACTCCAATAATAACTACAAGTGATATTACTAGGAACAGTAAGTAGGCTGGTAATTGTGAAGGATCGAATCCAGCGAAGAATTGCATTATTCTTGTAGGTAGAACTGCTACTATACCTGCGAAGATTATTAGTGATACTCCATTTCCAATACCGAATTCTGAGATAAGCTCGCCCAACCACATAAGTAGTACAGAGCCTGCAGTTATTATAATCACATTAACTATCAAGGCTAGTGCTCCCAACTCTGGTATTACATTCTGACTTTGGAATAGACTAATGAAAGCGAATGCTTGAATAGCAGCTAGAGGTACAGATATTAATCTTGAATATTGTGACATCTTCTGTCTGCCGATTTCCCCTTCTTCCTGCATCATAGCCTTCATCTTAGGAATCATCATGGCTAACAATTGCATTATAATAGACGCAGTAATGAATGGACTTACTCCAAGCATCACAATAGAAAGTCTAGATATACCTCCTCCAGAGAAGATATCTAGTAAACCGAAAAATTGATTACCAGCAAGTAATCTCTCTAGACTAGCAACATCAATACCAGGAATTGGAATAGCTGAGAATAGTCTAAACACTATAAGTGCAACAATAGTAAACGCACTTCTCTTGCGCATTGTTGGATCTTTTAGGACAATGCTTATTTTTGATAGAAATCCATTCATATTTTTATTCTATTATAACTGAACTGAACCGCCGACCTTCTCGATTTTTGACTTAGCTTCAACTGAAATCTTGCAACCACTGAATTGCAATTTCTTAGTAATATCACCCGCACCAAGGATCTTAACTGCTGGTATTTTACCATCTATTGTAGAAATAAGCTTCTTCTCAATTAAAGTACTAGGATTAACCTGAGATCCAGCATCGAATACCTTCTCAATATCCTTGATATTGATTGGAATGAATCTGTCATTGATAGATTTGTTAGAGTTAACTCCTCTACCTCTCATCTTAGG
>CAZOGG010000048.1:3705-5379 GCA_964579565.1 uncultured Candidatus Saccharibacteria bacterium
TTTATGAAATCTCTTAACTCTGGTCTCTTCTTGTGACCTGCTCGAGCATTCTGACCTTTTGTTCCTCGTCCAGAAGTCTTACCCCTCTTGCCACCTCGGCCAACAGTCATTGTCTTCTTATTCTTTGTTTTTGGAATTAAATTATGGAGTTGCATAGTAGTGTTTTATTATTTTGTTGCAATTGAACCTGTTCTTGGATGCTTTGAAAGCTTTGAAAGTGCCTTAACTGCTACTCTAGCGATATTAAGCTTGTTCTTACTTCCAGAAAGAAGCTTGGCACAAACATCCTTGATACCAGCAAGCTCAATAACATTTCTTACTGAACTTCCTGCTACCACTCCTCTTCCTCTTGCTGGCATGATCATTACTCTTGCACTTGAGTACTTAGCCTCAACCATATGAGGAATTGTCATTGCAGGTGAAAGTGTAACCTTGATCATGTTCTTCTTTGCATTTCTTGTTGCCTTATCAATAGCAAGTGAAGTGTCACCAGCCTTTCCAAGTCCAACACCAACCTTACCCTTCTTGTCTCCAGAAACCACAGCAACTGAGAATGTAAATCTTCTTCCTCCTGAAGCAACACGAGTTACTCTTCTTATAGCAATAATCTTTGTGTCGAATTCAGGCTTAACTCGCTCCTTATCAGATCTCTGTGGTCTTCTACTGCCTCCAGGTCGACGATTATTGTCTCTTGGTGCTATATTATCAAATGGCTTATTAGCCACATTCTCTACTGGCTTAACTTCCACTGGATTTTGTTCTGTTGTAATTATTTCTGGTTCCATATTTATTTAAATCTTAAAATTCAAGACCTCCCTCTCTCGCAGAGTCTGCTATCGCCTTTATCTTTCCTGTATAAAGATATCCTCCTCGATCGAATACTACCTTTACAATCTTAAGTGCTTTTGCCTTTTTTGCAATATCTACACCTACTACCTTGGCATCATCTGATGATGCTTGTACTAGAGTATGACCCTTTGAGTCATCAATTATTTGAGCGTAGATAAACTTATTAGACTTGAAAACAGAAAGTCTTGGTCGCTCTGAAGTACCAGCAAGAACTGATCTTATCTTCTTGTGTCTTCTAGCAATTTTTAATTGTTTTTGTTTACTTGTATTCATAGAAATTATTATTATACAGACTTCTTACCTTGCTTTCGTCTTATAACCTCATCACTGTATCTGATTCCCTTACCCTTATATGGTTCAGGCTTCTTCAAAGCTCGAATCTGAGCAACGAATTGACCAACTTTCTCAATATCAATACCTGAAACTGTTATAACATTCTTCTCTGCTGTAACCTTTAGTCCATCAGGAATTGTCCTTACAACTGGATGTGAGAATCCTAGGGCTAGGTGAATTTCCTTGCCCTTTACATCTGACTTGAATCCAATACCCTCTACAATTAGCTTCTTCTCGAATGACTTGTGAACACCCTCGAACATATTTCTAATATGAGAAGCATATGTTCCCCACAATGCTAGTACATCTAGTGATTGTCTAATTGGAGTTAAAGTAATTTCGTTATTTGCAACAGTTACACTGATCTCAGGTCTAAGAGACTTCTTAATTTCTCCAAGTGGTCCCTTTACAGTTATAACACCAGCTGTGTATGTTACATCTGTCTTCTCTGGTATTGCTATAGGTTTTTTAGCTATTCTTGACATAATATTT
>CAZOGG010000049.1:0-5347 GCA_964579565.1 uncultured Candidatus Saccharibacteria bacterium
GATTCCTTGATTATTCAGGGCTTTTGTAATGATTTTCTTTAATTCATCGATCATTTCATTATTGTATCATTAAATTAACACAACATGCCAAAACTTGCATTTTACATAAATTGTTGTAGTATATTAGTAGATTCGGAGTAGGAAGACCCAAGAGTACTCGTGAGGACCGCTTCAAAACACACAACCTTACCAGAAATCTCTTGTGACTTCGGTGAGTTCCCCACTCACCTCCGACAAGACCCGCTTTCGCTCATTCCACGAATGAGGGCGGGTCTTATTTTATTTCCTTAGTATTTTATCTATTCTCTCCGCTATCTTCTTCATATCCTTCTCTTTCTTTCCTCTTGTTGTCTCTGCTGCTGTTCCGATTCTTATTCCTGATGGATCTACTGGTGGTCTAGTATCAAATGGTATTGCATTCTTATTTACTATAATTCCTTCTTTCTCAAGTCTATCACTTGCTTCCTTTCCAGAAATTCCCTTGCCTTCCATCCATGTATCTACAAGTATTAAATGACTATCGGTTCCTCCTGAAATTATTCTCCATCCTCTATTCTTCAATTCCTCTGCCATTACCTTAGCATTCTTCTTTATCTGCATTGCATACTTTTTGAAAGCTGGTGTTGAAGCTTCCTTAAGTGCTACTGCAACTGCAGCAATCTGATTCATATGTGGACCTCCCTGCATTCCTGGAAATACTGCTCTGTCTATCTTCTTGTTTAATTCTCTTGAATCAATTCGGGAAAAGATAAGCGCGCTTCTTGGTCCTCTTAGAGTCTTGTGGGTGGTAGTTGTAACTACGTCAGCATATAGGAATGGAGATGGATATGCCTTGCCCGCTACTAGTCCAGCAATATGTGACATATCTATCATAAGCAATGCTCCACATGCATCTGCTATTTCCTTTAACTTTTTGAAATCAATTTCCCTTGGATATGCTGTATATCCACCAACAATAACAGCTGGCTTCTCTCGCATAGCTATTTCCTTGATCTCATCATAATTCAATACCTCGGTCTTCTTATCAACTCCATATGGAACTTGAGTCCAGACCTTACCTGTAATTGAGACCTTGTAACCGTGAGTGAGGTGCCCTCCTTGATCCAGTGACATTCCCATTATCTTCCCTCCTTGTGGAACTAGAGCTAAATATACTGCAACATTGGCTGGTGATCCTGATAGAGCCTGAACATTCACACTCCATTCTGTTGATTTCAAATTAAATAATTTAAGCGCACGGTCCATAGTCAATAACTCTACCTTATCAACTATTTCATTCCCTCCATAATATCTCTTGGTTGGATAGCCTTCGGCGTATTTGTTGACCAACTCTGTACCTAGTGCTTCTAGTACATCTTTAGAAACATAATTCTCTGAGGCGATAAGATTAATAACGCTTTTCTGTCTCTTCTTCTCTGATTCAATTAATTTTTTGATTTGTGTGTCTTTCATAGACACATTGTATTGCTAGTTAAGGTGGGAGTCAATTAGTTGTTTTTGCAACTTCCAACCATTACCATGACTCAAAAGTCCTGTATACGACTGGACAACTTCTTCTTTTCCTTGTTGTATTTCGATACCCTTGAACATTCTACGTTTAGTCGCAGTACGCAAGACGCGATGATCAGGAAAATGAACCCACCCCAAGAAATCGATACCAGATGCTAGGGTACGCATGAAGACCTTGTCTGGATGTAAACGGAGATGGAGTGTCTTCGAAAGATAGGAACTAATCTTAGGTAGTAATTCTTCAAGCTCCTTTTTTTCATCAGACATAAATACGAAATCATCTGCATATCGTATGTAGTATTTTGCTTTTAACTTATGCTTTACATACTGATCAAACTCGTTCATATAAACATTCACAAGAAGCTGAGAAGTAAGATTGCCAAGCGGTAAACCAATACCTGTTGCGGTTGAATAGAAGCTACCTATAATTTTAGAAAGAAGATCTACTATACCCTTGTCAGGTATATATAAAGAAACGATTTCAATAAGTTTTGCTTGGTTGATTGTAGCGAAGAACTTTTTAATATCGCATTTCAATACCCATGCCGTTTTGGTATAGTTTTTTGATACTTTAAAGGAAAATTCTTTGAATCTGTCGAGAGCTTTATGTGTTCCCTTCCCATTACGACACGAAAAGGAATCAGAAATGAAAGTGCGATCGAAGAATGGATACAAGGCTCTATGAAGTGCATGATGTAAAAGCCTGTCCCGCACCGCTGCCTTATGAATATTTCGAGGTTTGGGATCAGAAATACTGAATGCGTGATACGGAGAATGGTTATAATTTTTCGTAGAAAGCTCCTTATGAAGACTTATGACATTTGTCATGAGATTGCGACCAAACCACTGTACGTCTTTTCTACTCTTTTTTCCATTTATAAATTCACCCCAAGCGGCTAGTAAATTTTCTAAGGAAATGATAGTGTCGTATTTATGAATAAATTGAACTCTGGCCATATTACAAAGGAGGAAGCATCCACACACACACACACACGGATATTGCCTATTCTTGCGAAAGTGAAAGAAACTTACCTTGTGTGGTACGGATATTATCAGACTTTACCTAAAGTCCATAGACATTCTCTCGGTCAAAGAATTGACACTTTGTTTGTAGAAATTATTGAAGCAATTGCAGCTGCCAGTTTCCTATCTCCTCAAGAAAAACATCCATACGTTCGACTGGCGATTAAGAAAGTGGATTCACTTAAAGTCCTCATGATGGTTCTTTGGGAAACAAAGTCTTTAGATAATAAAAAATACATTGCAGTATCTCTAAAAATTGAAGAGATCGGTAAGATACTTGGAGGTTGGAATGGACAACTCACAAAACAAAACTCTCCTGCCAAAAAATAAAACGAACGGGAGAGAAATAAAAGAGTTGCGGACACCGCAGCAGGATTGTTCGAGTTCCAGTTGTTGTCGAGCCAATTGTTGTTCCAGACCCACTTACCGTCGTTCCAGTAGAGATAACGGACGTAGAGGTCGCCATCGGCGTTACGGAATTGTGCAAAATACTTTCCATACCACTACCCATCGAATACTCTCAGGGCTGTATCTCACTCGGCATCATAATGCCCTAGTATTCTGCACCAAGTATTTTCATTTTTTAATGAAGTTCTGCATGCACCACTCTATCTCAAACCTTGATCTGAAATGCGCTCGATGCATGGATACTGGGTTCGGTAGCGGACAACCGTAGTTCTCCGCATATTCACCTACTACCACTCCATATCTTATCTCAATTTTTGAAATGAAAAAACCCCATACGGAATTGTATGAGGCTGGAGTTTGGAACGCTGTGTCTCCCGAGCGTTTGGCAATTTTGCCGAATCCAAGGTCTAAGGTCAAAGTGTCTTGAGGACATAGTGACCAAAGCCTTAGTGCTATCTTGCGGACACCGCAGCAGGATGGCTCGAGCGCCAGTCGTTGTCGAGCCAAAAGCTGTCCCAGACCCACTCACCGCCGCTCCAGCAGAGACAACGGACGAAGAGGTCGCCAACGGCGCTACGGAAGATCGTTCCCCAGAAGAAGATGTAGCGGGTATTCCCGTTTTCATCTTTTTTCCAATCCTCAGGAATGAGGAGAGGATTCTTCAGGAGGTAGTTCAAAACGTTGTCGTTTAGAACCGGCATTTCCTTGAGCTTCGCTCTCAGAATATTGCCGACCACCGCTTGCTTCCGCCTTTGCTCCTCCGACAACCAGAAGCCAATCTTCTTGCCGTCGATATAGAGGCCGTCGGCCTTGCGTTCAAGCTTCACGTCCGGTGGACCAATACGATGCTCTTCCACCGTCCAATTGTAGCCTTGGGGGATAACCGCAGGGATCCCGAGGTCGATGATGTGTTCGATGGGTTTGATTTCGAGAATCCCACGTTGCACGTCCCGAACCCGACCAAGAAAGTCACCTTTTGTGAGCTCCTTGATTTCGTCGAGCGAAGTGAAGCCGTTACGGTTGAACGCATGTTCCAGTTCCTGAGCCAAACCAACACCGAGGACTAACTTGTCATTATTCATGACGTGTTCTTTCTCTGTTGAGGACATGTTCCTTACGAACTCGTCCGTTACTGTTGGGCTAAGCGATATACTTTTGCCACAGTGGAGAAAGCCCTAATAAATAAGGCGTTTTCTGCTGTGGCAAACAAAATCGCAAGTTAGATATATAAAAGAACTGATCTAGATAAATATACACCTAAATTAGGTATTTGTCAATAGTAACAAAGAACTCCCTCTTCACTTCCTCAAATGGCCTATTGGCATCTATGACTACATGTTTAACTTTCTTATTCTTAAAAAATTTCTTATACCCCTTTCTAATTCTCTTATGAAAGTCCACCTTCCTTCCATCGAAATGGTTATTCTCATTTGTTGTAGGATTTCTTGATTCTACCCTTCTCATACCTTCTTCTACATCTACATCTACATAAATATAAAGATCGGGAACCAAAGGTAGATTATCTCTAAGATGCCAGAATAATTTCTCAATCTTTGGAGTTTCTTGAGCGTGTATTTGATATGTGTATGAAGATGCATCGAATCTATCAGAAATCACTGAAATGCCCTTTTTGATATTCGGCTTGATTAATTTATCTACATGATCGAATCGCGCGGCGAACATAAGGCAAATCATAGTATATGCATCAGCATCTTTGGCTAGTGGATGTTTCAATGCTAGATTGCGAATCTCTTCTGCATATGCAGAACCTCCCGGTTCTCGTGTAATGACAAATTTATCTTTGTACTTCTCCTTGAGAGCTTTCAATAGAGAAGATTTGCCTGAACCTTCTCCACCTTCGATTGCTATGAATTTACTTTTCATGGACTAAATATAACATAAGGTGTATAAATTAGAATGGAAATATCGTATAATTGAAAAATGAAAACAACACAACATCCAGATGTAACATATCAAAATCTTCTGAGAGAAATCTTGGAAAATGGAATAGTTAAGACAGACAGAACCGGTACGGGAACAATAAGTCGTTCTGGTACTCAAATGAGATTCGATCTAACTCAAGGTTTCCCGCTTCTAACAACCAAGAAATTACCTTTCAAAATGATTCTTGGTGAACTTTTGTGGTTTATTAAGGGTGATACAAAACTGAGAACATTACTACTACAAAACATTCATATTTGGGATGAATGGCCATTCAAGCATTATCTCAAAGCTAATAATTTGCCAATGCCGGCAGTTAATAGTGATGAATGGAAATCTCAGATGAAAGAATTCACAGACAGAATAGTTTCTGATGACGAATTCAATGAGAAATGGGGCGATCTTGGTCCGGTCTATGGCAAGCAATGGAGAAATTGGGAGACAGCTGATGGTAAGTCAATTGATC
>CAZOGG010000050.1:0-5343 GCA_964579565.1 uncultured Candidatus Saccharibacteria bacterium
CCATTTGATTGTCATCTAATTTCTATAGGAGATATATCAGATAAGGCAGAGCAGATTTATAATGAATTAAGAGGAAAGGGAATTGAAGTCTTGTATGATGATAGAGATACTAGAGCAGGTGAGAAGTTCGCAGATAGTGATCTTATAGGAATTCCATTTAGAATAGTTATTAGCGATAAAACATTAAAATCTAATTCAATTGAATTAAAAGAAAGATCTACAGGCAAAATTGAAATGATAGAAATACCGAATCTATATGAAAGAATTCAAAGAAAAAATCTATAAATACTTATCCAATGATATTGGAATTGATCTAGGTACCGCGAATACCTTGGTGTATCTTCGTGGTCATGGAATTGTTGTTAATGAACCATCAGTTGTGGCTGTGAATCAGAAGACAGGTAGAGTTGTGGCTGTTGGAACTGCTGCCAAGGATATGTTAGGTAGAACTCCTACACACATTGTTGCATTGAGGCCACTTGTCGATGGTGTTATATCTGATTTTGAAGTGACAGAAGAAATGATAGCCTACTTGGTTAAGAAGGCGGAAATGTATTCAAAGAAAATTCTAGGTCCAAGAGTTGTTGTTGGTGTTCCGTCTGGTGTTACAAATGTTGAGATAAGAGCAGTTAGAGATGCAACAAGGAATGCTGGTGCAAGAGAAGTATATATTGTTGAGGAGCCAATGGCAGGAGCTATTGGTATTAGATTACCCATTCATGAGCCTGTAGGAAGTATGATTATAGATATTGGTGGTGGTACAACTGATATAGCTATAATTTCTCTTGGTGGAATAGTTAGATCAAAGAATTTAAAAATTGCAGGTGATAAGCTAAATAATGATATCATTTCTTATATAAGAAGTGAGTTCAAGATTCTGATCGGCGAAAAGACTGCAGAATATATCAAGATATCAGTTGGTGCAGTTATTCAAGGTGAGCCACTTGAGACAACTATTCGCGGTAGAGATTTGATCACAGGATTACCTAGAGAAGTTGTAATTACAGATTCTGATATAAGAGAGGCTATGTCATCATCAATTGATAGTCTATTAAATTCATCCAAGGAAGTCTTGGAGACAACTCCTCCAGAAATTCTAGCTGATGTAATGAATAGAGGTATACACCTTGTTGGTGGTGGTGCATTGATAAAGGGACTAGACAGATTATTGTCTGATACACTTAAGATGCCAGTTTATATAGCCGAGGATCCATTGACTGCAATTGCTCGTGGTACAGGAATGATATTAGAAGATCTGGATAAATTTAGTGATGTATTAATTCAAAACGAGGATGAATTACGAACTCAAAAGTAGTATTAAACGAAATAGATTGGGATTACCATTTAAGGTGGTTATTATTGTAATAGCTTTATTAGTTATTTTGCATTTTATTTTACCTAATTTATTGAATAATATACTAATGACCTTTGTTAGGCCTGTATGGATAATTGGTAGAGATAGTTCTGTAAACATTCCTATGTTATTACCAGAAACTCAAAATGCGATTATTGCAGAATTAAAGAAAGAAAACTCAGAGCTTAAAGCTATATTTAATAGAACAAGCAATACAGATTTGGTATTGGGTTATATATTGAAGAAGCCACCATATACTGTTTATGATTCATATATAATAGATATTGGTTCACAGCATGGAGTAAATGTTGGAGACAAGGTATATGTTTCTGGTGATATTCTAGTTGGAGATATACAAGAAGTTAGTAATATTTCATCTAAGGTTAGATTATTCTCATCTTATGGTACTAAATTTGATATCTTGATTAGTGATAAGAATGTAGAAGCTATAGCGACAGGTGGAGGAGGTGGATCATTCCTTACTGTTGTCCCTAGAGATTTGAAAATCAAAGAAGGTGATACTATAACTGTTCCAGATATTTCTAATTCTGTATTCGGAAGAGTTGGTAAGGTAATAGTTGATCCCGCAAGAGCATTCTCAACTGTTATATTCTCACAATCTATAAATTTATATGAGCAGAAATGGGTTCTCGTTTCAATAAATAAAAACAAATGATAAGAGTAATACTGGGTATAATAATGTTCTGTACTATAATATTCGGATATTGGTGGATGACATGGTGTCTGGCAATATTATTGTTATTCTATTTTCCTGTATACTATGAGGTAATTGCATGGGGTGTAATATATGATTCATTGTATGGCATTGAATTACCAGAATTCTGGAATTTCAAGTATATATTTACTCTCTTTTCAATTTTGATTTTTACCTTGGTCTTATTTATTAAAAAGAGATTAATTATTCATGAATTTTAGGTCAAAAAAAAGAATAAATAAAGAAATAGATCCAGATGAGATATTTCTGGATTCTCAGAATCTACCTCAATTCGATACACAACAATTCGAAGGTAGACTTGATAAGCCAATATCGAAATTATCTTTAATAATTTTATTCTCTTTTTTCGTTCTAATTTTATTAGTTTATGGATCCAAGATCTGGGCCTTGCAGATTAAAGACGGTGAAGTCTATAGTAGAAGAAGTGAGAATAATAGATTGAGACATACACCAATATTTGCTGCTAGGGGTGTTATCTATGATAGAAATGGGGTTGAATTGGCATGGAATTCTCCAAGTAATGATCCTGATATTGCATATAGGAAATATAAAGGAGATCCAGGACTAGCTCATGTCGTCGGATATGTTCAGTATCCATCCAAGGATAGTGCCGGATTCTATTATCGCGAAGACTTCGAGGGTGTTGATGGTATTGAGAAATATTTCAATGATAACCTTCAAGGCAAGAACGGAGTCAGACTTGTAGAAGTTGATGCAAGAAGTAAGGTTCAATCTGAAAATACAATAAAGCCACCTGTTGAAGGTGATAATATTCATTTATCTATTGATTCCAGAATTCAATCTCAAATGTATCTCTCAATTAAGGATGTATCAGAAAGAGTGGGATTCACTGGTGGAGCTGGAGTGATGATTGACACTATGACTGGTGAAGTAATTGCTATGACAAGTTATCCAGAATATGATTCTGAGATTATGTCTTCGAAATTGGACTCAGCTAAGGTTAAAGGATTCCTTACAAGCAAGTACAAGCCATTTCTAGACAGAGCTGTTGATGGACTGTATGTTCCTGGTTCTATTATCAAGCCATTTATGGCTATCGCAGCTTTAAATGAGAAGATTATTAGTCCTGATAAGCAAATACTAAGTACCGGTTCAATATCTGTACAGAATCAATATTATCCAGATTTAAAAACTGTTTTTAGAGACTGGAAAGCGCATGGGTACACAGATATGCGAAGAGCTATTGCAGTATCTTCTGATGTGTATTTCTATAACATTGGAGGAGGGTATAAGGATCAGAAAGGATTGGGAATAAGTAGAATAGATCAGTATATGAAAATGTTTGGTTTCGGTAGTAAGATTGAGAACTCATTTTTCTCTGGACCTGCTGGAGTTATTCCAACTCCAGAATGGAAGAAAGTTAATTTCAATGGTGAGGCTTGGACATTAGGTAATACCTACCATACATCTATTGGTCAGTATGGATTTCAGACTTCACCAATTCAGACTGTGAGAGCATTATCTGCTCTTGTTAATAATGGATTAATCAGAGATCCGAGTATATTGAAGGATGTTGCAGGTCCGGTTGTGGAGAATAATAATACTATACCTAATGAATACTATAATGTTGTTAAGGAAGGTATGAGACAGGTTGTTACTAGTGGTACTGGTCAATCACTCAATGTTCCATATGTAGAAATAGCATCAAAGTCTGGAACTGCAGAGCTTGGTGTCACAAAGGAGAAGGTTAATTCATGGATGATTGGCTATTTCCCTTACAAAAAGCCAAGATATGCCTTCGCAATACTACTAGAAAATGGCTCAGTACATAATCTTATTGGTGCTGGCGCCACTATGCGCGAATTGCTTGATTGGATGAATATTAATACACCTGAGTATTTCAAATAGATATACACAAGTTAACAGTTTCAGTATTTCTTTACTATTAGCTTTATTTAAGGTATTATATAATCCTTATAATTTAAAGTAACCACACAAAAAAGTATGAGTGATGTACAATATCTAACAAATGAGAAAATGCAGGAATTCAAGAAGGAATTGGATTTCTTAAAAACTGAGAAAAGAAAGCAGGTAGCTGAAAGTCTAGAGTATGCCAAGAAGCTTGGAGATCTATCAGAGAATGCAGAATACCATGAAGCAAGACAGGCACAAGCTGAGGTTGAGGACAGAATATCTCATCTAGAAAATTTAATGAAGAATGCAGTTATAGTTGCAGGACAAGTTGGTGACCTAGTAAATATCGGTTCAAAGGTAAGTATACAAAAGGAAGGAGAGAAGGAGACAAAGACATATACAATTGTTGGTTCTGAAGAGTCAGATATGTCATCAGGCAAGATTTCAAACATTTCTCCACTAGGATCCTCATTAATTGGAAAGAGAAAGAGTGATAATGTGGTTGTTAATACTCCAAAGGGCAAGATTAATTATAAACTTATATCTATAGAGTAATCGTGTTATTATAGTAATCATATATGGCTTCAATTGAAGAACTTAGATCAACAAGATTGGCTAAGTTAGAAATATTAAAAAAGTATGGAATGAATCCTTATCCAAGTAAGGTTCCTCGTACTTTCTGCTTGGCTGATGCTAAGGCTAATTTCTCTGAGTTCGAGAAGGATAATAAACAAGTATCACTTGCAGGTAGAGTAATGGCTATAAGAGGACAAGGCGCTATTCAATTCATAGTTCTATATGATGGCAAGGCTAAATTCCAAGCAGTATTTAAGAAAGATGAAGTAGAGGAGAGTCTATTTAATCTATTTAATGATGCAGTTGATATTGGGGATTTTATTTCTGTGACTGGAACATTCTTCACTACACAGAGAGGTGAGCAAAGCCTTTTGGTTAAGTCTTGGACTATGGCTACTAAGTCCATACTTCCATTACCTGAGAAGTGGCATGGTATAAAGGATGATGATGAGAGATATCGCAAGAGATATCTTGATATTCTAATGAATGAAGAGCTTAGAGATTTATTCATTAAGAAGGCTAAATTCTGGGATGTTACTAGGAATTTCCTCAAGGATAATGGATTTCTCGAGGTTGAAACACCAACACTAGAGGTTACAACAGGAGGAGCTGAAGCTACACCATTCAAGACACATCATAATGATTATGATCTTGATGTTTATCTAAGAATTTCAGTTGGAGAATTGTGGCAGAAGAGACTGATGTCTGCAGGATTTCCTAAGACTTTCGAAATAGGAAGAGTCTATAGAAATGAGGGCTCAAGTCCAGAGCATGCACAAGAGTTCACAAATATGGAATTCTA
>CAZOGG010000051.1:0-5310 GCA_964579565.1 uncultured Candidatus Saccharibacteria bacterium
TTAAAGAAAAAAAATTGCTTCAAAAGGGAATTGCAATTATTCTGATTCTTGTCGGCGCTTATATTTTAAGTTAAAGTTGTAACAAATTCATTAAGGATTTGAAACAAACTTAAAATATTTCTTTGGTAAAAGTTCGCAAACATATTCCGCTTCTTTTAAATCATTAAAAATTCCATAAACAGTTGATCCGCTTCCGCTCATTAAAGAAAAAACCGCGCCGTTTTTATAAAGAATTTCCTTAATCGCCTTAATCACCTTTTTTAATTCCCCCTTACTTGTCATTCTTCCAAAAGAGAATCTCACCGAAGTCTTGGAATCTGCTCCGATTGCCTTAAGTACATATGATTCGTCCTCATCTCTCAAGCATGCGCTCTTTGTTGAACATTCTATTCCCTTAGCATCAAGTTGTAATACGAAAAATTCATTATCAATATTTGGAATTGAAACACTTAATATATGCGGGCTAGTATTTAATAAATCTCCATTTACCTTTATTTCTTTATTTATCTTTTGTAATTCTTCTATGAAATAACCCTTAAGCTCCTTAATTCTTCTTGTTTCCTTGTCTCTCATCTTATTCGCCTTCTCCAAAGCATAAGAAATACCGACAATTCCAGGCACATTCAATGTTCCTGCTCTGTCGATTATAGCCTTACCTCTCTTGATATATAGAATTCCTGTGCTTCTTGGGCCATACATCTTATTGCCATCTAGGGTCATAATATCAATACCCAATTTCTCTACATATAATTCATTATGAATTACAGCCTGTGATGCATCAGTATGGAATACAATGTTTGAATTAAATTTCTTATTATAATCTCTGATAACCTTTGCAATTTCATGAATTGATTCAACTGCACCTATTTCATTATTAACCATCATTATAGACACCAGAGATACATCAGAATTTAATTTAGCTTTCAAATCTTCGATATCAACAAGTCCAATATTATCAACATTGATTCTTATAATATTAGGATTATCAACAGAATTAAAAAATATTGAAGAATGTTCAATGGAGCTAATTAGTATCTTTTTGCCTTGAAATGCATTCAGAACAAGCTGATTCGACTCTGTACCACCAGATGTGAATATAATTTCATCAGAATGAGCGTGGATAATCTCCGCAATTCTTGTTTTTGCTTCATCTACTGCCAACTTAGCATTGACCGCACTCTGATATAGAGCAGAAGGATTGGTAAATTTGGGATCGGAATATTTCCTAATAATAGACAGAACTCCCCTATCTACTGGAGTTAATGAAGCATAGTCTAAATATATTCTTTTCATATGATAAAAAGTATTCTATACTGCTATTATGAACTTTACAATGGACATTACAACTATAGGACTTATCATACTTTTAATAGCAGTTATTGTGTTAATAGTAATGATAGTTAAATTACAAAAGAAACTAAATAGCTTTCTCATAGGTTCATCATCTACAAACCTTGATGATTCTATAAATTCAATAAATGCATCGATCAAGGAATTCGAGAAATTCAAATCAGAACTAGAGAAATACCTAACAACAGTTGAGAAGAGATTAAAGAAGAGTGTTCAAGCAGTACAAACAGTCAGATTCAATCCATTCAAGGGAAATGGATCCGGTGGCAATCAGAGTTTCGCTACTGCATTTATAAATGAAGACAGTAATGGTGTGGTAATATCAAGCCTATACTCAAGAGAACATGTAAGTGTATATTCCAAACCTATCAAGAATGGAGTATCAGAATATGAATTATCAGAAGAAGAGAAGCAAGCAGTAGCAGAAGCAAGGAAATCAATCAAATAATAAAATGAACAAAAAGGACACATCTTGGGGCAAGGTAGCGGGCTGGTATGATGAACTATTGGAGAACAAGGACGGAACATATCAGAAGGAAGTGATACTTCCCAACTTAATGCGACTTCTATCACCACAGAAAGGTGAATTAGTATTAGACATTGCTTGTGGTCAAGGATATTTCTCAAGAGCAATATCAGAAACAGGAGCCAAGGTAATAGCCTCCGATATAGCCAAGGAATTAATAGGAATAGCCAAGTTACATTCATCTAAGGAAATAGAATATCATGTAGCACCTGCAGATAATCTCTCATACTCCAAGGACAATACAGCGGACAAGGCAATAATAATCCTAGCATTACAAAACATTGAGAATGTTCAAGGAACATTCAGGGAAATATACAGATCACTTAAGCCCAAAGGAAAGCTATATATAGTATTGAATCATCCAGCATTCAGAATTCCCAAGAATTCAAGTTGGCAATGGGACAATGATAATCACAAACAATACAGAAGAATAGACTCATACATGTCAGATATTAAGGAGAGAATAGAAATGAATCCAGGAGAACAGAATTCTGGAAATAAAAGATTTACAATATCATTTCATAGACCATTACAATCATATTTCAAGCATTTATCCAAGGCTGGTTTCTTGGTTGGAAGATTTGAGGAATGGATATCACATAAAGAAAGTAATCCAGGACCAAAAGCCAATGAAGAGAATAGAATTAGGAAAGAAATACCTATATTTGCTATAATAGAGGCCATTAAAAATTAATTAAAATCAAATATGAAAATTGCAAAAATAGTAGCAAGAGAGATTATTGATTCGAGAGGCAATCCGACGGTTGAAGTAGATGTAGTGTTGAAAGACGGCTCTATGGGTAGAGCAGCTGTTCCCTCTGGAGCATCAACAGGAAGTCATGAGGCAGTAGAACTTAGAGATGGAGACAAGAGATATAATGGCAAAGGAGTTCTAAAGGCAGTTAAGAATGCAAATACAATAATAGCCAAGGCATTGATTGGAAAGGAATGGGATCAGAGATCACTAGATAGTAAGATGATAGAAATAGATGGAACAAAGAACAAAGGTAAATTGGGTGCCAATGCAATACTAGGAGTTTCTATGGCTTTCGCTAAGGCAACAGCAAAGAGTAAGAAGCAAAGTCTATACAAGTACTTCGCACAGATTGCAAAGACAAAGAACACAATACAATTGCCAGTGCCAATGATGAATATTTTCAATGGTGGTAAGCATGCAGAGAATTCTTCTGATTTCCAGGAATTCATGGTTATGCCAATAGGTGCAAAGTCATTCAAGGAGGCACTAAGATGCGGTGCAGAAATATTCCATTCACTAAAGAAAATCCTACACGATAGAGGTTTAGCAACAACTGTAGGAGATGAAGGTGGATTCGCCCCTTCCCTAGCATCCAATGAAGAAGCAGTTCAGATAATACTTGAGGCAGTTGAGAAAGCTGGCTATAAGGCCGGCAAGGATGTTGGTATAGCTCTAGATGTAGCAGCCACAGAATTGTATAAGGATGGTAAGTATCATTTAACTAGAGAGAATAAGGTTCTGAGTTCAGAAGAAATGGTTAACTTCTATGTTGATTGGTGTGCCAAGTATCCAATAGTTTCAATTGAGGATGGATTAGCAGAAGATGATTGGTCAGGTTACAAATTACTTACAGAGAAATTGGGTAAGAAGGTTCAAATAGTTGGAGATGATCTATTCGTAACAAATATTGATAGATTAAAGATGGGAATTGAACAGAATGTAGGAAATTCAATTCTAATTAAGCTGAATCAAATCGGTACAGTATCAGAGACAATAGACTCAGTAAATATGGCCAAGAAAGCCAAGTACACATCTATAATTTCACATAGATCAGGTGAGACAGAAGACACAACAATTGCTGACTTCGTAGTTGGAACAGGAACAGGACAAATCAAGACTGGTTCCCTATCAAGAACAGACAGAATAGCTAAGTACAATCAATTACTAAGATTAGAAGAGGAATTAGGTAAGAAAGCAATATACAGAGGATCAAAGGTGTTTAAGACCGAATAGTATTATCTCCAAGACTTAATCCACATCATGGATTCAAGTGTTTCTTTGGAAATAGGGGCGCCGTAGGTCAATGGACTGAAATACATAAAAACAACGAATGATAGTATCGACAACGATATTATCATTTTGTTTTGTAGACTGTGATTCTGAATTCTATTTAATAATAGAACCAATGCCATAATGCTAAATATCAATGCGACTTGATAATGGTATAGGAACATTACCCTACCGATGAATATAAATGGTACGAAATTTATAAGGAAACCTAGGACAATCAAGTACTCGGACTTATCATTTAATTTCCTTCTAATAACAAAATATAATATTGAAATAAGACCGAGATAGTAAATTACTGGATTACCCAACAAGTACAAATACGCTCCAACATTATCATTATTCCAATAATACACAGTTCTAGTCATAACAGGCCAGGTATACCATTTACTAGAATAATCATGTGGCTTGGTTAAGCGAGTATTGGCCTTTAGCATTTCTGAATTTAATTCAGAGAACTTGCCCCAGAAATTCTTCTCCTTGAAGCTATTACTCATGAATGGATCCCCAGTTCCAGGATTCGGAAGCAGAACGAAATGCAAACTAAATATGAAAGAATAAATAAAGAAGAAAACAACAAGACAAGATAATGCAAATCTGACGTAATTTATTAATTTCCTTTTGCCGAACTCAAGTGCGAGAATAATAAACAAGAATGATAATCCAGTCCACTTAACACTGAATGCGAGACTAGCGAAGACAATAGATAATAATAAATAATACTTAGAGAATTTAATATTTCTAATGTAAATCAGATATAAAAGAATAGAGACAAATCCAAAAAGAATAAGGAATGTATCCGTGAGCAAGAATCTTGAATGAATTATTAATGAATTCTCTATAGACAAGAGTAGTGCACCAAATAGCGATAGATTCTTAGATAAATTAAGATTCCTCAATATAAAATACACAATTAACGGTACCAAGGTGCCAGCTAATAAAGGTATAATTCGAAGAAGAATAGCCCATTCAGGCAAGGCATTTCCTATATTATCGAAATTAGTCATATGATCCGCTCCCATAATCACAGCAAAAAAGTAGAATATTAGCCTGCCCAATGGAGGATGCACATCGAACATATAATTTCCCTTGATGTATTCTGTAATGTATTTACCAATATGAACTTCATCAAATACGACGGATCCAGGCCAACCGAAATAGACGAAGTGTGTAGTGAAACTAATGCAGATAATTAGAAATACATGAAACCATGTCTTTTTAAATAATTCCAAGAACTTATTGTTTAAAGATGATATAATCAAGTTATTCAATCCATATAATAATACCATAGTATGAATGATTCCAAGGAATATCCTGTGGCAGTAGTAGTTATACCGACTTACAATGAGGCTGGTAATATAGGTATACTATTGGATGATTTCTTCAATGT
>CAZOGG010000052.1:0-5220 GCA_964579565.1 uncultured Candidatus Saccharibacteria bacterium
CCTTCATGCCTTTTATTAAAGTTTATATTGAAGAAGTAGATCCTGAGAAAGTAAGGGATATTCTATTAAATTATATTGCTGAAACAGAACATCATGAGTCACTAGCTCAAAGGTTCTTTGAAAGATTTGGATTCTAAAAGAAATATGCTAGTCTAATTCTAGCGCCCCCGTCGTTCAATGGATAGGACACAACTTTGCGGAAGTTGTGATGTAGGTTCGATTCCTACCGAGGGCACAATTATGATCGAAAAGTACTTAATGAGTTATGAAGATTATACCAAGGTCAAACACTCTGTCCCCCATTTATATAATATAAGCAGGGGTAATCAGGTATTATATTATTTTGGTGCAAACCACAGCAGGAATCCCCTTGATGAGCAGTATCAGAAACTGAGAAAGTTTTGGGATGATTTCATAGAGAAGACCAATAAACAAGAATCTTTCGTATTCGTAGAAGGAGGAGAAAGACCTGTTAATATTTCTGAGGAAGAAGCGATCTATAATGGAGCTGAGGCGAATTTAATTACATACCTAGCATCAAAACATAATATAAAAACCCATTCTCCAGAACCACCAGATAAATTAAAATTTGAAGAGTTACTAGGTAATTTTTCAAAAGAAGAAATCGTATATCACGAATTTGCAAAGATGACCTGTCAGTGGAATAGATATACAAACAATAAGCCTGATTACTTCGATTATATTAATAACTCTCTAAAAAATATTAGAGCTAATAGTGGCTGGATTGATTTCGACTTTTCATTTGAGAATATAATGAACATTCATAAAAATATTTTCAAAACTAGTTTCAATGAAAATGATGGTAAATTCTTCTATGATATTACAAACCCAACAATAGAATTAAGTATTATTAACAAGGTATCTAGACTAAGTTCAGTATTGAGAGATAAATATATATTGAAGTCTATTGAGGATTACTGGAGTAGAGGGAAAAATTTGTTCATAGTATATGGCTATACTCATTCAATGATGCATGAGCCGGCATTAAAGAAATTAGTATAAACAAAAAACCCGGATTATCCGAGTTTCTTTGTTGCTGCCATAATTCTTGACTTGAATCTTGAGGCTGTATTCTTCTTTATATAATTTCTCTTTGCTGCCTTGTCCAATACCTTGTATAGAGTTGGGATTAATTCCTTTGCCTCCTTTGCCTTCTTCTCTGCTACTAGCTTTCGAAACTTCTTTAGAGGAACATCGATAGCAGCCTTTGTTCTAAGGTTATTTACTCTCTTTTTCTCCCCTGCTCTTAGGGCCTTCTTTGCTGATGATGTTATTGCCATATATATTTGTGTATGTAAAAACTAACATATACCTTTAAAAAAAACAAGGTTCAGGATATGATAGTGACATGATATCAAGACTTTATGGCAAAATCGCACACATAGATCAGAAATACATTGTATTGGATGTTAACGGTGTTGGTTACAAGATATCAACAACAAATGACGCAATATCAAGGTTAAATGATGGTAAGGAGGTGACTTTCTGGACATATTTGGCAGTTAGAGAGAATGCTATGGATCTATATGGATTCCTAAGTCAGAGTGAACTTAATATATTTGAATTACTAATAACAATATCGGGTATAGGACCAAAAACCGCCTTGGGCATATTGAATTCAACTTCAGTAGAGAGTATTGAACGAGCTGTAAGTACAAGCGATACCTCTCATTTAACCAAGGTTGGGGGGATAGGTAAAAAGGTAGCCGACAAGATAGTCCTAGAATTAAAAGACAAAATACAATCAATCTCGCATACTCCAGAATCTGAGAAAGCAATGCAAGAAGATTCTGATGTTATCGAAGCACTTAAGGCGCTTGGTTATAGAGATATAGAAGCTAGAGAGGTATTGAAGAAATTAGATAAATCAATAAAGGATACAGGTGCCAAAATTAAAGCAGCATTGAAGATACTGAACAAGTAGCTATTTCAACTGCAGAGAATATCTACTATTAAGCACACTCTTAGTTAATTGCCCCACCTTCCCCTTCTCATTATTAATATCATAAATCTTTTGGAAATTAGTTAATGCCTCAATTGTACAAGGACCAAATGTTCCAGTTCTTGGGCAATCGTTTTTTGTTTTACCTTTACCTGGGTAGAAACCATCGTAGATGAGTGCAGTCTGAAGTGCGAACACATCTTCTTTATTAGCCTTGTCCTTCGTAATATCACCTGACCACTTGTATGGAAGCATCAATGTATCATAAGCCAAAGACACATCATTCTCTCCTCCGAAGAAATCCTGCAGACCCAAATATGTTTGAAATGCCAAATCCTTAATTGTTGCATCTCTAGTCTTGGGATCAGCGAATTGAGGTTCATATATATATCCATATTCTATAAGCATACTTGGAGCATCGAGAGTATTGTGTGAACCAATAGCTATCAATTCCTGCTCTTCAATTACCCCACTATCCTCTCTTGGAAGATTACTTACTGCATTGTACTTCGATAGTCTTTTGAATACATTGTCAGCAATAGCCAATGTTGTTGTACTATTTGCATATTGTCTTTCTGGAACATAAATAGCGAAGCCATTGTATTTACCTGGCTGTGATTGATATCTTCTTGGATAATCATTGAAATGAATATGTATAGCAATATCTATTTTATTATCATTGACCCATTTATTAATTCCATATAGCCTTACCGCAACATCGTTCGGTACCGAGACATGCCCCACCCCATCAGACATTCTAGAAACAACACCATTATTAACAAGCCTAATCATTTCGCTTTTGTTATTTTTTAAAAATATAACAATATCATTCCATTTCTCATTGAAATAAGTTTTGAATTCAGGACTCCAACTCTTCTTGTCTCTTGGTACAGTAACTTCATAGTGTGGATTATTCGCAAGAAATGCTCTTAAGTACTCAGCAAGCTCGACAGTCATTTCCCTTTCCTTCAAATCTCTGTATTCTGCGCCTCCATAATTAGGCTCATGCCCAGGCATAACAAGTACTCTTATTTTAGACTTTGTCTTTGGAATTGAATTATATTTATTTTGTAACTCAACAACTGTAATGGGTTTATTGAGAAATACAGTAGCAATATTTCTGTCTACATAATCAAATGCATTATCCAAGTAGTATGCGGTTCTAGGAAATGAATTGATAAGCCACGGAGCCCCGAGTATACTGAGAGCGAAGAAAGCAATAATAATTGGTTTATTGTATTTCATTATTTAGCAAAGAAAATTAAAATATGATATAAGAATTGTATGCCAGAATTGCCAGAAGTACAAACCACAGCCTCGGGATTAAACAGAGTTCTACCAGGACTTGTAATTACAAATGCTTGGACTGAATACAATAGTAAGTATTTTCATGGCAAAGATACCATAAAGGACCCCGTATATTTCAAATATTTCAAGAAAACGATCAAAAATTGCAAAATCCTAAGTGTAAGCAGACGCGCCAAGAATGTACTGATTAATCTTTCTAATAATCACACAATACTTATTCACATGAAAATGACAGGACATGTGATGTATGGGGATTATAATCGCAAGGATCCTTACAATAGATTTATAAGATTCATAATCTATTTATCAAATGGAAAGACAATGGAATTATGCGACACTAGGAAATTCGCAAAGGTTACACTGTTAAAAACTGACAAGATGCACGAAACGGTTCATCTCAAGGGAATCGGTCCAGAACCACTAGAGAAGGAATTCACTCTGGAACTATTTCAAAACCAAATAAATAAAAAGCCAAAAGGTAAAATAAAAGCAGTACTACTTAATCAAGAGATAATTGCAGGTATAGGAAATATATATGGTGACGAAAGCTTATGGCGAGCAGGAATACATCCAGAACAAACAGTAGAAAGTATCAAATCGAATAAATTAAAGGAATTGTACAAGGCAATTAGAACTACCCTATCTAAAGGAATAGATTTCGGTGGAGATTCAATGTCTGATTATAGAAATATAGACGGAGAGAAAGGTAAATTCCAAGAGCAGCACAAGGCCTACAGAAAGACCGGTGAGAAATGTTCAAAGCCAAATTGTAAAGGAATAATTAAAAAGATAGTTGTAGCTGGAAGAAGTACACATTTCTGTTTTGCACATCAACAAAAAATAGTATAATAACTATAGGTCGATTTAATAACTTAATACGAAGAAATACAATATGACCTGCTCAACATGTGGACACGAACACACAGGACCAGAAGGTACATGCTCTTGTGGTTGCGAAGCTAAATAAGTCCCAAAAACTACCCGCTAGGGTAGTTTTTGTATACTGTACAGAACAATACCAGTAGCCACAGAAACATTAAGAGATTCCTTCTGTCCCAGCATTGGTATTTCCAATATCTCATCACTGAGATCAAGAATATCCTTCTCTACCCCATCAACTTCATTTCCCACAATCAACAATGTATTATTTTTTAATTTCACTTCTCTATAATCAATAGACTTAGGATCTTGTTCCAGAGATAGGATTGTATATTTATCTTTTTTCAATTTCTTTATAAATTCTATAGGACTATCTACTGTCTCCCATGCAACACTCTTCTCTGCACCAAGTGAGGCTTTGGTAATATCGCTTCTATTCCTGCCGAATCTATCAATAGGTGCTGGTGTATATCCAGAGAAATAAACCTTGGCAACACCAACGGCATCAGCTGTTCTAAGTATCGCTCCAACATTGTGAGTGCTTCTTATATTGTGGAGCAGTAAATGAATTTGTGGTATCATGTCATTACTTTATAGTAAATTAATCAAATATCAATATGCTTTCATTATTTCCAACATTATTGGCCTATGACGGATTCGCTCCCTTCCTACTTAGACTTACACTAGGTTCAATATTCATCCTTTGGGCATATAAGAAATTAACAAACAGAACAGATATCAAGACTACATTACTTGGTGCAGTAGAACTTATTTCTGGAGCTTTACTTATAGTTGGTTACTTAACTCAATTAGCTGCATTGATTATTGGAATAATATTGGCAGTTCATATTGCTTACAAGATCAAGAGTAAGTCTTTCTTAAATGATGGAGTTAATTATTATTTGATTTTATTGGTAATTTCTATCTGTATTTTGATCAGTGGATCTGGTTTCATTGCATTCGATCTACCCCTCTAGCCAATTATAGTTTTTGTGGTAATATCGATTACATGCGCCTATAGCTCAGTCGGTAGAGCATCTCCCTTTTAAGGAGTGGGTCGTTGGTTCGAT
>CAZOGG010000053.1:0-3955 GCA_964579565.1 uncultured Candidatus Saccharibacteria bacterium
TCTAAGGGTAAATTACCAATAATCTGTGGGGGCACAGGATTCTATATAGATTCATTAATTAACAATGTTGTATATCCAGATGTTCCCCATGACAGAGGTTTAAGAAAGGAATTAGAAAACAAAGACGTTAATGAACTATTAGAAATTCTAGGTAAATTTGATTCAGAATATGTAGGTAAGTTAAATAATTCAGAAAAGAATAATAAACAAAGACTTGTAAGATCTATAGAAATAGCAAAATCAATTGGCAAGATTCCAGAGATAAATAGGAATGATTCACCTTATGATGTTAAGTGGATTGGATTAAATTTATCTTTAACAGAACTAAAAGAAAGAATACATAATAGATTAATTAAAAGATTAGAATCAGGAATGATAGAGGAAGTATCTAGTTTACATAACAATGGAATGACATATGAAAGAATGGAAGAGCTGGGTTTAGAATATCGATATATTTCTAGATTTCTGAATGGAAAAATTAATGAAGAAGAAATGATTAAAGAGCTTGAATCAGAAATATTTAAATACGCAAAAAGACAATTAGTATGGTTCAAGAGAAATAAAGATATTGAGTGGATATAGTGCTAATTTTGATTTATGTATATTTGATGTTATTCTGATTGAGGACGGTACAGTTGAGGAGCTGTATATATGAGCGAAAAAATTCTTGGCATGTTAGCTGGCTCTGTTATTCAGAGTCACCCACCAACCCCAGAAACCACAACTCCCAAACCCAAACCACGAGCACATCGGAACAAGACACAATATTCTACTGATCCATTCCCAACCCCCGATCAATCCATCTTATTGATCGGCGTAGGTATGAGTGTGGATCGAGAGAAGGGATACATCGAGAGTGGTCATTGACCATGTTCTCTTCACAAGCCTGACATGTCTTCGGACGCGTCAGGCTTGGTTTTTAGTTTTTTTACTATATCACATCAACGCATCTCTGCAGAGCAGAAGGTGATAAAAATGACACACTAGATGATTTTCAAATAATTAAATAGCAATGTGAGAATAATACCAATACAAAACAAGATTAATCCAAAAATAAAATACCAATAGAATCTTCGATTAGTCCTGTTTGTTTTATCTTTTCTAAATTTTTCAAATTGTAGAGGTATGACATTTATGACATTTGATAGAATTTTCTGTCCAGATTTGTCGTAGGGATTTATTACAGCAACAAGTGATTCACCCAATAAATACGAAAAGCCTGGTATAAAAAGGAAGATCCCTGCTAATAAGGGTACCATGCAAACTACTTGAAGAGGTGCAAAGATAAAAGACAAGCGAATTAAAACGATAAGAAGAAATGCGACATATAGAAATTCTATTAGTTTATGGATTATTTTCATTTCATTACTCAATGTATATTTAGAACCTACTTAACGCGTCTCGTACTGCCTAAGAAAATTTCGAAATCCTATTCCTCGAACACTATCTTCCTTCGAAACTTCCTCTATTATACCTAATGCTTTTTCTCTTATCTCTTGACTTGGATTCATTTTTTCAAGCAATTGAGATGCGGCCCAGATATAAATGTTATTCTCTTTAATATCTAAAAGCCTTGAAAACTCAACTACACCAATAACACCAAATTCGGAGTTGATAATCTCAACTATCTCATACATCTTTTTAATAGAATAATTATTCTTATTAACTGATTGTTTATCAGAATAATTAACGCTAGAGCAGATAACTGCTTGGTCCTTATATTCTGTTATAAGTCCTTGGAGAATCATTTTATTATTTTAACACTTATCGTGATTACGGATTACGGCGGGCGATCGAGGAATCGGTCACAGGTACTCGCCTGCTGGCTCGTCCTGCGACCCCGACTCGGACACCTTCGTGTCCTCCGTCTTTCTCATCCTCTATAACCACGCAATGATGCTAAGCTCGGACGGCCTTCAGCCGTCCTTGCTTATCATTGCGGGCGATCGAGGAATCGAACCCCGGACAGCGGTTTTGGAGACCGCAGTTATGCCACTTAACTAATCGCCCTAACTATTAACTCACCTACTATATCATAAGTAAAAGGCCCTTGTAAGGGCTCTTTACTATTTCTTCGCTTCCTTGAAAGCTACATGCTTTCTAAGCTTCTTACTGTATTTCTTTAGCTCGATCTTTCGCTCTACTTTCTTCTTATTCTTTCGAGACATATAAATCTCGCCTGTTTCCTTGTTCTTTAATTGTATAAGTTGAATCTGTGACATAGTTGCAATACTATATCCTATTTATTTAAAATGTGCAATCTTTACGCCAACCAGAATAATCATTGATCTTACCCTTCTGTATATTTGCGTATTTATCGCTTAATTTGGCTGTTATTGGACCCATTTCCCCATTACCTATCATTCTCTTGTCTATCGATAGTATAGGCGTTATACGAGCAGAACTACCACAGATAAATGCCTCATCAGATATGTATAGCTCACTTCGATTAACTGTTCTTTCAGTGACTTGTAAGTCAGAATCCCTTGCAATCTTTATTATACTGTCTCTTGTAATCCCCTCAAGTAAATTAGAATTAACATTGGGCGTTATTAACTCCCCATTTCTAACTATAAATAGATTCGCTACTGTACCCTCGGTTACATTACCACTTGAATCCAGTGCAATAGCATCATCATAACCATTGAGTATTGCTTCATTCTTCATCAATGAAACATTGGCATAACCACCATTGATCTTGGCTCTTGAGGGTATGGCATTATCGCTATTTCTAGTCCAACTTGATATGCATACATTAATACCAGCTCTTGGTAGAATTTCTCCAATAGGATATACATAAGCACTCAATGAATTCTTGAGATTATGTATCTTGGTACCAGCAACTACTTCATCAACAAAGACTGAGACTCTCACAAGAGCATCTTCAGAAATTTTATTCTTTTCAATTAATTCCATTACAACCTTTTCGAACCTTTCGTATGTCCAGTCCTTGATAAATGAATTGAAATCCATAATCTTGGAAGAAGTAATGAGTCTATTGAAATGATCCTTGAGTCTGAAAGCGTACAACTTCTTCGTCTTCTCATTATAATTAACACTGAAAACAGTATAAATAGAAAGACCGTATAATACAGGTGAACTTGCAATACTTAGATTAGCTTCAGAGAAAGGTATGAAGTTATCGCGAAAGAAAGCTGTACCCTTCTTGTAATCGAAATTAGCCATAATTAATAGGAGTTTAGCAGAATAAAGGACTTTGTTCAAATATACTAGTTACACTTGAAGCCAGTATTTGCTAACCTTTCATTCGCACCAGCTGGAGTGATTGTCCAATTTCCATTACCACACGCAGTATTAGCAAATGATCTTCTAATATTTAACTCAAAATCTGCAACATCAGCTGAGTAATTACCTGTTCCCGTAGAAGTTGAGTCATTCCTTGTATATAGATCATTGTATTCTACATTGCGTGGATCAAAGCTCTGAATAGTTGCACAACCAAAATATGTTGAATCCCATTGTGAGTTACCTGCATTAGGAACATAAACATGGTTACAATAGTACTGTTTTGCAACAACAACTGGATTGTTAACAGGTGTTATAGCAACCGGCTTTGTCTCCATTGAGAAACATCTTGTGTTACACCAGAATCCAGGATCATTACCTCTTTCACCAAGTAAAGTCCAACTCTTGTCTGCATTCTGATTAACTGAGCATGTACTCTTAATCTTATCACTATTAGCGAAGTCTGGACCTAGCTGTGATATAGCACAATACTGATATGTTGAAGGTATACTTACCGATACAGATCCAGCACTTCTCTTCACATATAATCTGAAATCATCAACATACATCTTAGTTGCTGTAACTGAACTGGATGCCGCTCTCCAAGTTGCTAATCCAGTATCATCTGATGATGTAAGTACCAGGCCATCTGCCTCAGTTCCATCTACTAATGTGAGACTATTTGTAGCCAACGCTTGAACATATGCCA
>CAZOGG010000053.1:4055-5118 GCA_964579565.1 uncultured Candidatus Saccharibacteria bacterium
TCAGTTCCATCTACTAATGTGAGACTATTTGTAGCCAACGCTTGAACATATGCCAAAGCGTTCTTAACCGCAAATACATATTGTGTTAGTGGTGCTGTATCAAATGTACCAACAATAAGTCTTCCGGATTTAGCCTGTGATACATTGGTACTATCAATTGGAGCGTCAGTGTTACATCCTGTTGGCTGACAAGTAGGAATAGAGTATCCGGCTATAACATAACTAGCACCCATAAATACTACAAGTCCCAAGATTATAGCCTTAATATTATTTAAAATTAGTGAAGATTTTGTCATATTTATTTCTTTTTTGTTTTATTCATATTTTCTGCTATCTTCTTTAGTTCTGATTCAGTCAATGTAACCTGCCCGGAATTTGCCTCTTTCATAGCTTCTGACATATTTGTGAGCTTGGTATTTATCTGGGAAGTAGAATTTGTATTAATTGGCTCATTTATGAAAGTAGTAGTTTGATTGTTTATCTGATAATAAACAACAGTTCCTGCTATAGCCACGAAAGCTAATATTGAAATTAGAATATACAATCCTCTATGTGGATGTTCTGGTAATACTTGAGGGAATACATTGTTGTTTATATTATCCATATATTTAATTAACTATTACTAGTGGTATATCAGTTGAATAGAAGCACTGTGCCTTACAAATAAAGTCAGGATCGTCTAGTCTCTTGCCGTATAGTGTCCATGTGCCATTTGCATTTCTATTTACTGAACATACCGATGCTGTACTATCGCCATTATCACTATTTGCGAAGTCTGGACCTAGTTGTGATATAGCGCAATACTGATATGTAGCTGGAACTATTGTTGATTGTGTTGAGTTTCTGAGCACGTTAATACTAAAATTTTGTTGAGTCATTGTAGATCCAGTTATTGCAGAAGGTGCTCTCCATTCGCCCTTACCTGTATTACCATTATATGTATACAACTTTCCATTTCCCTCTGTACCATCTGCTATGGTAAGACCATTAACTACTAGTCCATCGAAGAATGAAGGTCCGCCCATAACTGACAATATATAATCTGCATAAGGTATTGCTGTTG
>CAZOGG010000054.1:0-5009 GCA_964579565.1 uncultured Candidatus Saccharibacteria bacterium
AGTAGCTATAGATGAGGATGGTATAGATTTCAAATCCATACTTGATGGTAGTAGTCATAGATTCACTCCCGAGACATCAATCAAGATTCAACATAATATTGGAGCAGATATTATATTTGCTTTTGACGAATGTACATCACCACATGCTAGTTATGAATATCAGAGAGAGGCAATGAATAGAACACATAGATGGGCCGAGAGATCACTTAATTATCATAAGAGTAATAATAAGAATAACCAAGCATTATTCGGTATTGTTCAAGGTGGGCGTTATGAAGATTTAAGAAAGGAAAGTGCAAAGATTATTTCTGAAATGGATTTCGACGGATTTGGTATTGGTGGTTCATTCGATAAAGAAGATATGTATACAACTGTAGGTTGGGTCAATGATATTCTACCCAAGGATAAACCAAGACATTTATTGGGTATTGGAGAGCCTATGGACTTGTTCGGCGGTATTGAGAATGGAGCTGATACATTCGACTGTGTCGCACCCACTAGAATCGCAAGAAATGGTGGTCTCTATACAAGAGATGGAAGAATAAATATCTTAAATGAGAAATATATAAATGATTTCACCGCAATAGATCGTGATTGCGGTTGTTATACATGTAAGAATTATACTTCTGCATATATTTCACATTTGTTCCGAGCCAAGGAAATGTTGGGTGCAACTCTAGCTTCAATTCATAATCTTTATTTCATTGTAAATTTGGTCAAGGAAATAAGGCATTCAATTATCGATGATAATTTCTTCGATCTTAAGGATAAATTTATAAAAAGATATTATAAGAATTAAATTTCCTTCGGCTTGAAATCATTTGGTGCTTGCTTAAGCCACCATTCTATATGTTCCTTGTTAAGTAATCCTTCTCTAGCTCCAACATATTGAATAACTGACATAGGGTTAACGGGTGCCCATACTAAGGCTTCGAGTGGAGACTTGCCCATCATTAATGCGGCAACAAATGTTGCTGAGAATGCATCGCCACATCCAGTTCTCTCTACGGGTGGCTTAGGATCTGGATAAACAGGCATGAAATAATAATGTTCACCATCGAACATGAATGCGCCCTTAGGACCGTCTGTAATCAATACAATCTTCGGTCCGTACTTATGAACTTCATTTAATAGTATCTTCACATCTCTTGATTCATTGTGAAGTATTCTCTGAGCTTCTTCAACATTACAAATAAATACTTCAGTTCTTGAATATATATCTTTAAGTTCTTGAAGTCCTAATTTAATCTGAAATGTTCCAGGTTGAAATGCTAACTTCACATTTGGATTGTCATTTAGATATTGTGATATTTGTCGATGATAGTCCTTGGTATTTGATGCTAGAGAACTAAGGTAAATCCACTTAGGTGGCCTTTTTATTTCAGGTAACTTATATTCATATTCAACATGATTAATAAGTATAGTCCTATCAACATCATACCAAAGTACGAAATGATAATTAGTGGGTGAGCCCTTATGGGACTTAATATATCTACTATCAACTTGCTCTTGTCTCAATGTCTCTAAGCAATCCTTGCCATTCTGATCATTACCTATCTGTGCAATAAGTGCAGATCGTATTCCTAATCTCGCTACTGCAGTTGCTGCATTGGCTGAATTACCTACAGCAGTAATAATCTTTGTGTATTCAAATGGAACCTTGTCGCCGAATTTCATACAAAGCTCACAAGTCTCAGTATCAATTCTGCAATGCACACTTGCTTCCTTAATTCTAATAAATGCATCCGTCGTGATATCCCCAATAGCTAAAAAATCAATATTTTTATCAAACATATATGCTAGAATTATATCATGAAATCATTACAACAATATATACAAGAAGCAAAAGACAAGAAGATTGCCGTCGGACATTTCAATATTTCAAATTTAGAGGGTTTCTGGGCTGTAGTTATGGGAGCCAAGAATCTAAATGTACCTATAATAATCGGAGTATCAGAAGGCGAGAGAGATTTCGTTGGTGTAAAGGAAATCCTATCAGTTGTTAGAACATATAGAGAGCAGACAGGACAACCTGTATTCATTAATGCCGATCATACATATTCATTCGAAAGAGTTAAAGAAGTTGTAGACGCTGGATATGATTCAGTTATATTCGATGGTACTGAACTTCCTATCGATGAGAATATTTCTATTACCAAGAAATGTGTTGATTATGCCAAGAGTATTAATCCCAACATCTTAGTTGAAGCTGAAATAGGATTTATAGGTAAATCATCAAAGCTATTAGATTCTGTTCCAGATGGTGTAGGTAGACTTACATCAGTTGAAGAAGCAGTAGATTTCGTAAATAAAACAGGAGTAGATATGTTAGCTCCTGCAGTGGGTAATATTCACGGAATGGTAAAGGGTGGTGAGCCTGCATTAAATATTGAGAGAATTTCTGAAATAAGTAAGGCTATAAATTTACCCTTAGTCCTACACGGAGCTTCTGGTAATTCTGTTGAAGATGTCACTCAGGCTATTAATTCAGGTGTTGCTATTGTTCATATAAATACAGAGTTGAGAGTTGCCTATAAGCAAGGCCTTATCAAGTCATTGTCTGAAATG
Organism: uncultured Candidatus Saccharibacteria bacterium; assembly: GCA_964579565.1. Lineage (GTDB taxonomy): Bacteria > Patescibacteriota > Minisyncoccia > Phycocordibacterales > PALSA-1337 > CAIOGI01. The sequence continues at coordinate 2,569 of CAZOGG010000054.1, forward strand.
CCAGATGAGATATCACCTTACAAGTATTTGAAAGGAGCTAGAAGTGAAATGCAAAAAGTCGTAGAAGATAAAATTAAATTATTTACTAAAATATAAATAATAATATGAAAGTATATGTAACAAGGAAGATTCCAGAAATTGGAATAAAAATATTAAAGGATAAGGGCTATGAAGTAAATATTAATTCCAAGGATAGACCATTGAACAAGCAAGAACTAATCAGTGAATTAAAGGGAAATGACTACGATGCTGTATTGTCACTTCTTACTGATACTATTGATGCTGAGGTTATGGATTCTGCACCTACTGTTAAGATATTCGCTAATTTTGCAATTGGTTATAATAATCTCGATTTGGTAGAAGCCAAGAAAAGAGGAATATATGTTTCCAATACTCCAGGAGGTGGAGCTGATAGAGTTGCAGAGCATACTTGGGCATTGATTCTCGCACTTACTTGTAGGGTTGTGGAGGGTGACAGATACCTCAGAGAAGGTAAATTCAATGGATGGGATCCTATGTTATTGCATGGTACCAAGCTAGCTGGTAAGACTCTAGGAATATTGGGTTCTGGAAGAATAGGTGCAGATGTTGCTCATAGAGCCAAGAATGGATTTGGCATGGATGTTATCTATTATGATGTTAAGAGAAATGAACAATTAGAGAAGGAAATTAATGCTAAATTCTATGAAACTGTAGATGATGTGTTGAAGAATTCAGACATAGTATCTATTCATGTTCCGTTGTTAGATTCAACACATCATTTAATAAATGATGAGAGACTATCAATTATGAAGCCAAGTGCGTATTTGATTAATACATCTAGAGGTCCAGTTATAGATGAGAATGCGTTAGTAAAGGCCTTGAAGAATAATGTAATAAAGGGTGCGGGATTGGATGTATTCGAGTTTGAGCCAAAATTAGCAGAAGGATTATCAACTTTACCAAATGTTGTCATAACTCCACATATTGCATCTGGTACAGAGGAGGCTAGAATCGATATGGCCACAATATCAGCAAGTAATATTGTGGATTGTTTGTCCGGAATAGTTCCAAGAAATAATGTGGTACAATAGTACTGTTATTTATTTAATTTTAAATTAAAACTATGCCAATAGAATTTGAATCAGATCAGTTTCAAAGTCAGTACAGATCAAGATCTGTACTTGGACAACCACAAGTGCCTGGAATGGCTAATTGGTTAATTAAAAAGGGTGTTATAAAGGAAGAAGCAAGCGCAGGCAAGATTCTGATTGGAATTGTGATCTTTAATTTTGTTCTAGCTATTGCATTGATTTATTATTTCGTTCTATAGATTTTTAGACTGTAATTATTGACTTTATTCGCATTATTTGTTTATAATGGTGCCTATGCTTACATTAAATGCCGAACTACGAGATATTAAGGTTAGTCCTGAGAAATTACGTTCTCTAGGTAGAATTCCTGCTGTATTCTATGGCCCAAAGGAAAAGAACACACCTGTATCTGTTTCAACAATAGATTTTATTAAAGTTTACAAGAAGGCTGGTGAATCATCTGTTATTATTTTAAATGATGGCAAGAACGAACATGAGGTTCTTATACAAGACATCGATGTTCATCCAGTTACAGGAGCACCAAGACATGCTGATTTCTATGTTATAGAGAAAGGTAAGAAGGTTAAGGTTAATGTACCACTTATATTCGAGGGTGTATCTCCAGCAGTTAAGGACAAGGGTGCTATTCTAGTTAAGGTTGCTCGTGATCTTGAGATAGAAGCTACTCCAAAGGATTTACCACATGAACTTAAGGTTGATATATCATCATTGGTTGAATTCTCAAGTACAATTACAGCCAAGGATATCAAGCTACCATCAGGAGTATCTCTAGTTGCTGGTTTGGACGAAATAATCGCATCTATCGCTGAAGCTAAGGAAGAAGTTGATGAGGTTAAGCCTATAGATATGTCAGCTATTGAAGTTGAGAAGAAGGGCAAGGTTGAGAAGGAAGGAGACGAAGCTGCATCTGACTCAGCAGATTCCAAGAAATCAGAATAATCTAACTAATTTTTGTGATACAATATATTCTATGAATATATTTTTCCGAGGTATTTTCTTATGTCTATTTTGCAGTATTTTCATATTGTATTCCTCTATTTCCTATGCTCAATTAAATGAAACTCAGGCACAGAAGGAGGCAAGACTGAAGCAAGAACTAATAGAAGTAGAGAAGCAGATATCAGAAAACGAAAGAATACTGACTAATACTCAGAACCAAAGCGCATCATTGAAGCGCGATATTTTGATTTTGGATACCAAGATCAAGACCGCCCAGTTAAATATAAAGGCGAAGAACATAACTATAGAGTCCTTGGGTAAGGATATAAACAAGAAACAAGAGAAGATAGAGAGTTTGGAAGATAGAATAGGTAGAGGTAAGGAAACCTTGGCTCAGATAATGCGTAA
>CAZOGG010000055.1:0-4951 GCA_964579565.1 uncultured Candidatus Saccharibacteria bacterium
CGGTTAGTTCCGGCAGATTCCCCCGAGCCATTCGTGTCTCGAGGTACTCAAGAATGAGAACAAAAAAGATTTTTTGATTTCGACTACAGGGCTATCACCTTCTAGGGCTAAGCTTTCCAGCTTATTCTTCTATCAAAAAATTTTGTAACTTTTCTACCATAAATGGTACGTCCTCACCTTACTACCCCCAACCTTTATCGCATCACACAGTTTAAAGTGCATGATACGATAAAGGTTGAGTTTGGGCTTTTCCGCTTTCGCTCGCCGCTACTTACGAAATTCATATTTGTCTCTATTCCTCCAGGTACTGAAATGTTTTACTTCCCTGGGTGTGCATTAACACGTCAAGCATGTTAATTCTGACTCGAAGTCAGAGAGTTTCCTCATTCGGAGATTTTCGGATCAAAGGTTGCTAGGCACCTCCCCGAAACATATCGTCGCCACGCCACGTCCTTCATCGCTTCTTAGAAGCCAAGGCATCCACCATATGCTCTTAAATTTCCCATTAGGAAATCTAAAAACCACAATTATTTGTCTACAACTTACAACATACTGCATTCTGCATATATTCGAAAAAACCCTCATAATATATACATATCTCAGTATTACCTTTACCCAGAATAACCTCCTGATTGTTGAGATTATTCTGGTATTCAATTGTCAATGTGGCGGTCGTTCGGTATTCCTTTCGGATTTATAAAAAAATCGCTTTCTTAGCGACCGTTCTAACACTGTTTTAAAGCGTTATTATGGCCGTTTAAATAGTGAAGTTTTTAACATTTTCTGTGTAAGGAGTAGTGTATATTAAGTCGTTTTAGAAGTCAATAGGTTGTTAACAATTAACCATCTAAACAACAAAAAAGCACCCTCTCGGATGCCCTTTTTGTTTAGAATTTATTTTAATTATTCCTTATCTGAAACAGCATGAATTGTCTTCTCAAGCATTCTTCCTGCTACTTCCTTACCTCCAAGACCAAATGCTAGTCCTGATGCAAGTGCTGCAGCAACAACAATACCCATGAACAATGTTTGAATAAGAGCAGGTGCAATTCCCAAATGGAATAATGCAGTTAATATAGCAAATATCCAGATTGACCACTTAGCGATATGTCCAAGTAATGCTGCAGACTTAATATGAGCTGCTCTAGCTGATGCTACAACAACCTTATGTACACCTTCAGCTATAATCACTGATACCATAAGTACCAACACTGCAACAATTACATTTGGTAAGTATGATAGTACTACATCTCTTAAGAATGAATTAACCTGACTTAATTGAAGAACATCGAATGATGCCATCAAGAAGACAACGATAATAAACCACTTAACTAATGTACCAACAAACCTTCCTGAATTTAACTTATGACCTGCTCTCTCAACCACACTTTGTACGCCAGCACTCTTCAATGCCTCATCTACCTTTATTACCTTGAATAGATGTTCAACTAGCTTCTCTACTAGAACAGCTAGGAATAATCCTATTACAAATATAATAACAGCGATAATAAGTGTTGGAACAAAACTTACAATTCCGAACCAAACTCCTTGTAGGGACTGAGTAAATACTGCGCCCCAATTTTCTACTACATTCATGTGTTTTATTTAACTAATAATTAATAATAACGTATAGTAAAATTATAACACATTATCTATTATCGATACCAAGCTTATCCACAAGAGTTGTATGTGGGAAATCAACAATATCCCTAATTAATCTATCGTGCATACCATATCTATACTCGAAGTCTTCTGTCTCAAATGCAGAATAAATTATCTCCTTTCCAACCTCAGCTTCAATGGTTTTTATTACTGTATCCAGTTTTGTGAAATTAATATCATCACCAACTATAAGTAGATCAACTCTAGTATCCCATTCCTGAATGAATACTCCTGATGCAAGGAATAGCTTTATTCTACCAACGCTTGAGAACTTTCTTACCAAGGTATCATCAGCGTGCAAACTAACTGTGATTAATAGATTCTTCAATGCCTGCAAATATGGGAATTTCTGATCAAGGAAATATCCTATGTCTTGAACTTTCTTAATTTGAATCTTTTTACCCTTCTTGATTGTTACATCTCTTACTATCTGTCTCTTTTTAATTAATTCAATATTTATGAATCCTAATATTTCCTTTTTAACTTCCTTTGGTGAGGACTTAGTTCTATCAACAATTTCTGAGAAAGAATATGCATTATCCTCGTTAAAAAGAAACATTCTCATCATTTTAACCTTGGTAGCACTTCCGAAAAGTTTTGCAAGAATTTCCATATTAATTTTTTTATTTGAATTCAGACATTATAGCACAAAAAACCGCCTTTCGGCGGTTGTTTGTTTTATTTATATTCTACCTTTCCTCCTGCATCCTCAATCTTCTTCTTTAACACATCTGCATCCTCTTTCTTCATTGCATCCTTTACTAGGATTGGAGCACCGTCAACTAGATCCTTTGCTTCCTTTAGACCTAGAGCTAGAGCTTCCTTGATTACCTTGATAACTGCAATCTTCTGCTCTCCTGATGATGCCAAGTGTAGAGCAACTGTACTCTTCTCTTCTGCGGCCGCTGCACCTGCTGCTGGAGCTGCTACTGCAACTGCTGCCGCTGATACACCGAATTTCTTCTCTAATAACTTTACTAATTCATTCAAATCAAGAACTGACATTGTCTCGATTGTCTCAACAATTGACTTGAACTTTGCTGGGATTTCTACTGATTCCATTTTATTTATTTAATAATTAATAATAATTTAAATTGATATTACTGAGCCTTCTTCTTTGAAATTTGGTCTAATGCCATAACAAATCCTTGTATAGGAGAATTTATAACATTTACAAACATCGCATGAAGTGTCTTCTGAGAAGGAATTAGGGCTATACCCATCATCTCTTCCTTACTCATGAACTTACCATCGAATACTCCTCCTAGAATTGCAATACTATTCTTGTATTTCTTCTGGAATTCATAAACCTCTCTTGCTGGGGCGATAAGGTCAGCACTGTATGCTAGACCAACCTCTCCATCAAGTTCAGGTAATGTACCTGGGTACTGCTTTGAGTCTAGAGCCTTCTTTGTTAGGGATTTCTTTGAAACAAAGAAACCAACACCTTCAGACTTCAACTTTCTTCGAACTTGAGTTGTATCTGCAACATTTAGTCCATGAAAGTTAACAAAAACCATTGATTTTGCATCCTTGATTATTGATTCTAGCTTCTCAAGAATCTCCTTCTTCTCTATTTTTGTTCTTGCCATTTTGAATTATCTTCAAAATTAACTAATAATTTTAACGACCTTTTAACGATAAGGATTATAGATAGGATCTACTCTTGTGAGTATGAGAACCTCGGAAGGTCTTATGGGATTTACCCTCGCCTTCTGTCTATGGCCTTATGTCATACACATTATCAGAATCTCCTAGGTGCGTCAATAGTATTATACCTAGAATTCTTTCTGACTTTACTTGTTATTCTATTAATCTTCTTCTTAACTATTGATAAATTACTAGCTTTTTTGCTAATAATAGACTCTGTAATACCGTCACCATCTTTGTCTAATAACAAACTAGAATTATCGTTAAAGCTCTCAGTACTGCTAGAAAGTATTAATAGAGCATTCAGAGACTGAGTTACTGGTATTTCCTCAAATGTAGTTGTAGCTATTATGCTGTTACCTTGAGTCACCTCAGCATCTAGAGTGAATTTACCATTACCACTTCCCTCGAGAACTATCTCATATTCTTGATCAAATGGAACTCTGAGCATCTTAATTTTGCCAAAGTCCGCATAGAAGCTTAATGGTATATTCTTCTCATAATTTAATACCCCAATTCTACTTGAATCATTAACAATTCCTGTATGTCTCCCAAATGTATCATAGACATGTATATCAATCGGCGAATGTAATTTAATTGTAAGCCATCTACTATTATCTACTGGCTCAGTCCTAGGGAAATATCTTTCATTGTTAATACTAGATCCATTATTCTCAACTTGCTCCTTAATCACAGATAGAACAGTATCCGACTCCAAAATATTATAATGCTCATACGCTTTATCATGGTCACTATTAATATTTTTTAGATTAATATAAATCGTCGAACTTGAGATTTGAGATGTAGAATTCGTAGATACAGTTCCATCTCCATAATTATTAACAATTGCCGAATATGATAACTCACATTGTAATGAGTTTCTTTGTCTACAGTGTCTATCCTTCTCATATTTTATTGCCTGAGTAGTTGGCATTCCCCAGCCAACAAACGACATTAAGCTTGTCGTAGTAGGAAATTCCCATTCATCAATCGATGAATGTACAGATTCAACTTTCCTCAATAATGCCTTGCTTAGAAGTATGGGGATATCAACATTTGATGTGTTTGTAGTTGAGAAGCTATTATTTGTTAGGAAATCAAATAACTTATCATATGTATTAATCTTCTTAGGCGTTGCCGAATATTCATCCACTATTACACTAGTTGAAGCCCGGTCAAAAAAACTTCTAGAAGGTAATAGACCCAACGCCCCTAGTGAATTCTTCGATAGATTCCTAGCAACATTCTCGAATAGGACAAAACCTGCAAGTATTGATTGTTTATATCCGTGTAGTATTGCTGGAATGGCTTGGGGTGCTCCTAGGTCTGGAGTACCAATAGTTATGACTCTATCTATAATTTCCCCCTTACCTATTTCGTTCAAGGCCTTCACTAATTGCTTTGCTACTAGTCCGCCATTACTATGTGCTATTAGAGTTACCTTACCAGTTAGAGAGTCGCTCGATAATTTAACTAGTGTATCAATTAGTGAAATAGAAGTAGTAGATAGCTTGGTCTGACCATATACAATATCACTCACACTCATTCTCCAATCATAAGGAAAGGGTATCCAACTCTTAATTTTGCCGTCCGCAACCACACCATTCATCATGGTGATAAAACTCTTATATATTTTCTC
>CAZOGG010000056.1:0-4878 GCA_964579565.1 uncultured Candidatus Saccharibacteria bacterium
TTTTGCATTTAACTATTGACTTTTATATCATAGTATAGTATACTACTAAAGTTATCAGAAATACGAATAAAACACAAAAATGATTAATAAAATTACAAAAATAATACAAATAACCGCTATATTCATAGCTATTATGGTTATTGTACCAACAGTGGTACTTGCTGAGGAATCTCAGGCAACACCAAGCTCAACACCATCTGCAACAGTGGCACCATCTATAACAGACCAAGGTAATGGTGGCGTAGTTTCAGGCTCTGGTTCAGCTCCTGCAGTTACAGATCAAGGTAATGGTGGAGTAGTATCAGGTGGCGGTTCTGCACCAGCTACAACAGACCAAGGTAATGGTGGCGTAGTAGGATCAAGTCCTGCAACACCTCCAACTCCTCCTACATCACCTACAACAGGCGGTGGAACATCTTCAGGTGGTTCATCAAGGTCAGGAGGTAGATCAGGCGGAAGAAGTGTAGTTATTGCTGAGAATTTAACACCAGCTAACTGTTTCTATCTAAATGACTATCTATCAATCAATTCTAAGAATAGTGAGATGGAAGTTATTAAGTTACAAGCATTCTTACTTAATACAGAGAGGTTAAATGTAGATATCAATGGAAAGTTCGACAGTAAGACATTTGAAGCTGTGAAGCAATTCCAGAAGAAATATTCAAATGAAGTTCTATCTCCTTGGGGATCAAGTATTCCTACAGGAAAGGTATTCTATACTACAAAGAAGAAGATTAATGAAATACATTGTAATTCATTATTTCCTCTAACTGCACAGCAAAATTATGAGATTAATGCTTATAAGAATAGACCAGTTGTGTCAGTTGTAGTTAGTTCACCAGAAACAACAATTACTCCTGTCCTAGATATATCATTAGATGATGCATCTACTTCAGTGGGTGTTGAGGATATAAACGATACTCAATCTGGTGTAGTTATAAAGGCTCCGTTTACTACAAGAGTTTATAACTTCGTAAAGTGGTTGTTCGCATTCTAATCTAATTGAAGAATCTATAAGGATAGATTTCCTAGAGCTCTAAAGCCCTCGTAATCATTCGAGGGCTTTATTGCGCCTGCAAGTGCAATCATTAATGCATTATCGCCAGTAAGGCCCGATACAGGTAAATAGATAGGTAAATTAAATGAAGTAGCCAGTCCCTCGAAAGCTTCTCTTATATGCTTATTCGCTATTACACCACCTCCTATAATTAAGCTCTGAACACTTTCATTCTGTATTGCTAGTTTAGTCTTGCTTATCAATACTTCAGTTACTGAATCCTCAAATTCTCTTGATATATCTTGTCTTTGTTCTTCTGTTGGATTTCCAATTTCCCTTAGGGTATATAGAACAGCAGTCTTTAATCCTGAAAATGAGAATTTATAATCTTTGGAATGAATCATTGGTCTTGGTAATTTGATTTTATTTTCAACTTTACTTTTTCTAGCCAATTCTGCTAATTTTGATATTTCTGGTCCTCCTGGATATGGTAATTGAAGCATTCTTGCTACTTTGTCGAATGCTTCACCAACAGCATCATCAACAGTTGAGCCAAGTATTTCATATGAGCCAATTTCATTTACCTTAACTAGTTCTGTGTGACCTCCACTTATAAGTAAGGCCATTGATGGCATTTCAATAGTCTTTAATTCTTTGTAATCATCGTGAGATTTAGAAATAGATAGCATTGAGGATACAATATGTCCTTCCATGTGATTGATAGGGAAAACAGGGATATTGAGCCTATTTCCTAATTCTTTGGCGAACAATATTCCAGTCCATAATGCTGGCTCAAGTCCTGGGCCATTGGTTACTGCTATTCTTTCTATTTGATTTTCATTTATTCCACTCTCCTTTATGATCCTATCGTAAATAATTGGTAGATTCTTGATATGTTCTCTCTTGGCAATCATTGGAACTACTCCACCATGTTGTTTGTGATCCTCGATTTGGGAATGAACAATATTACCCAATATTCTGTAGGTATTGTCCTTATATTCTAGTACGCATAATGCTGTTTCATCACAGCTTGTTTCTATTCCTAGTATTATCATGGTGCGCGATATAGGATTTGAACCTATGACCCTTCCCACGTCAAGGGAATGCTCTACCACTGAGCTAACCGCGCATTTATCTGTACTTTTTATATTATATCAATGTATCTAAAAAGTACACTAATCAACAGTATTGAGCCAATTATTACAATTAATGATGAGAAGATCTTGTTAATAGTATCAATATATCCATCCTTAATCTTATGTGATAATTTCTCTGTTATTAATGTTAGTGAGAACCACCATAATAGCGATCCTAGAAATACTCCAATGACAAATAATAGGGAAATGGTAAAGCTATGTCCAACCTTGCTATTAATACTTGCGAATCCTGCAAAGAATACGAATGCAGTTAATGGATTGGTAATTGTCATTACAAATCCTGATAGAAATTCATCAATATGTCTAAGTGCTGTATTGATTCTGACTTTCTTGCTCTCTGTTTCCTTGAAGAATGAGGATATTCCAATGAAGATCAATAATAATGCTCCTAGTATTCTCATTATTACATGATTGTTTGTAATGAAATCCAATACAAATCTAATACTAAATGCTGATACAAGGGCTAGACAAGCATCGGCGGTAGATGATCCTAATCCAGATATTAGTCCTGAGATTTTATTCTTTGCTAGAGTTCTCTGTATACATACAAGTCCAACTGGTCCAACAGGTATTGCAGATACAAGTCCGATTATCGTACCCCAGATTAAACTTATTAAAAAAGCTATCATGGTAAATTTGCATTAAATTATAGCATGGATTGTCCCCCGGCTTTCAAATCCAATTTGATTGACTTAGTTTAGCCTAAATGGTTAGATATACCCATCATGCTTTTGACGAATTCAAAATCCATCTGGTCAGGTTTTTCTAACTACCCAGGCATTTCTTCTGCAGGGAGGGCATAGAGATTTTCAAGTAAAAATCTCAGACTGTCCTTTCCAGGACAGTTTTGTTTTGCACCTAAACAATCAAATAAGGATAGGAAAATTATGCAGTCAGAAGATCATTCGATTCTGATGGAGAATGGCCTCATGATATTCGAAACCATGGAGGTAAGTCCAGTGTTAATTTCCGTACCTCATGACGGATTACCATTCCAAGCACTCTCTGGGTTTTTCGAAGAGAGGAAAATCGGCTATAGAGGCAGAGATCTACATGTTTGGCCAGTGGTAAAAGACATTATTGTCTCTGTTAGTGTCAATGCAATAAGAGGGCTTATGCCGCGGACATTGGTCGACTACAATAGAGCATGGCCGAAGGGCGTCAACTACTACCCCCTCACTCAGAAAGAAGTTCATACAGCTTTAGATGATGTAAGGTTAGTACAAGTATATAAGAGTTATCATGCATCAATCGATCGAATTCTAGAGAGGTCCATCAGAAGATTTGGGAAAGAAAATACTCTTCTCATTGATCTTCACGGCTTCAGCAAGCAACCACCATATGCTCCAGAAGGAGGATACGATCTAATACTCGGCACTGGAAACCGGATCTGTGTCCCTCATGGGAACATTGATGAATTATTAGCTGAACACATGGTCAGTCGAGGCTACAAGTTTTTTTTACCGAAAGACATTAGCCTTGAAACAGAAGAAGATTACTATAGTGCTGATTTCACTACTAGACACCATTCTGAAAAGCATATCATCAATGCAATTCAGATTGAGGTCGCGTCAAGATTCCGCAAGCAAGGAGCTCTTGAGCTCGGACAGAAACTCTCTCGAGATTTTGCTGAGTTCATAAGAGACAATTGCTTAAAATGATTAAATAGTTCTTCAAGTTTAAACCAATGCCATACGGATATATTTCGTGTGGCATTTTTTGCGAAATTGCGGAAAGGGAGGGATTTGAACCCTCGAGACCCTTTCAGGCCTGCCGCTTTTCGAGAGCGGTGATTTCAACCACTCACCCACCTTTCCATGTAGTAAACTCTAGCATTTTTTGCCTTTTTAAAGAACTATTTGTTTAATCCTTCAATAATTCCATTTATCATACCCTTGACCTTGTGAAATTGAATTCTATTACTGATTCTGATCGATATAGTTCCATATGGAAGGGTATTAATAGGCCTTACACCCTTACTGGCTTTACTTATTTGCGTAATAATATAAAATCTGTCTTTTGGTAACTTTGTTATCCTTGCCCAATACTCTCTAGCTCCATCTTCTGAAATTGTTGGATAAATATGTATACCAGATCTAATTCTTTCTTCTGGAATCTGTAGTATTTCTCTAATAAATCTCATGTATATGATGATCATCCTTGGATCAGAATTACAAAAATCTAGTGGAGTACTAGTCATCCTTTCTGATTTTGATCCTTCAGCCCAGTACAATGAAGCTCCGATTAGCATAAGTTCTCTTTTAGACATTGATTTAATATCACCATATCCCTCAATATATGCTTCGTGATTTTCTATTTTTATTTTATTATTCCTATCACTATTAGCTTTAAATAAACCTCGTTCATGAGCAAGTAGGTTGTTTCTATCCAAGAGCTTTTGTGATTCCTCTGATAATTTCAAATCCTTAAACCATAGACTAAGAGTGCCCTTTGATTTAATTTTAAGAGCTTTTAATATTTCACTGTAACTTTTTCCTTTCTTGCGTAGGGAAATAGCTTCTTCTTTTAAATGTTTATTTGAACCCATTACCGTATTATATATTACTTGATAGGTAAGTTCAACTACATTGTCCTAGCAATTAAAACATTTTTGCTTTTTTATAAGAAAATGCTATAGTAAATTTCATGGCCCTATCGTCTATCGGCTAGGACATCGCCTTTTCATGGCGGTAAGCAGGGTTCGACTCCCTGTAGGGTCACAAT
>CAZOGG010000057.1:0-2299 GCA_964579565.1 uncultured Candidatus Saccharibacteria bacterium
GATGCTGGTTATGATTATGTCATAGGATCAAGGAAGATTGAAGGTGGCTCAGAAACATATCAGAGAAATATATTTAGAAGTTTATTAACATCCTTCGGATCTATTGTGGCTCGTTGCATTCTATTCTTCCCTACCAAGTTCTTCTGGAAAGTTACTGACGCCACAACTGGACTCAAGGCAACTCGAGTAAAGGGCTTTATGGATAGATTAGACTTGAGTCCAGAGCATTTGCATAGCAAGAAATTCGGCTACAAAATACAATTATTGTCTGAAATACTGCATTTAGGTGCAAAGTACAAAGAGATACCGCTTACATTTGACGATAGGCATGCAGGAGTATCTAAGTTTGAGTCTACAACAACTATTGAGGTTCTTGTAGCCTGCATTAAAACTAGATTGCATGAAAGCAATACAAGAAGATTTATTAAATTCGCATTAGTTGGTCTTACAGGTTATATCATAAACGCTATATCTCTAGAGTTTATGCATTCCCTAACAAAGGTCGAGATTATTTCTTGGGCTGCTTCTACAGAATTAGCAATTATTAGTAATTTTATATTTAATAATATTTGGACTTTCAAAATTAGAACCATCTCAAATCCTGAGAATTTATTTAAAAGATTATTGAAATTTAATTCCACTTCTCTTGGGGCTTTATTGATTCAAGTTATTATTGGTACTTCTGGTGTTTATCTGCTTGGTGAAGATTTCCGACAAATTATTCTTGTATTTACTAGTTTCTTGATTGTGCCTTTCTATAATTGGTATATGTATAATAGGTTTATTTGGAAGAAATAGAATTCTCTACATAAGAAGGGATCTGAATAATGAAATCAGCAATTATCTTCATAATTGATAATATATAATCCCCCAACAGAACAGCGTAAGATGGCCTATCATAACTAGTGAAATCACTAAGGTCATCATCTGTAACTTGTGGGTCTCTTATATATCTATCTATTCTGTCAGCAAGAGTTAGTTCTTTTGCTATAGGATTAACAATATTAGGCTTATAATTATAAGTTGAATTCTTAATTGCTTGATTCGCTAGATTATTAGATGGTGGTTGATTATTAACTTTAGGTGTAGTAATTACTGGTGTGACAATTTGTGATACAACAGGAGTAGTATTTACAACGGGAGCTGGATTCTGAACCACAGGTGCAGGATTTTGAACGACAGGAGCAGGGTTCTGAACTACAGGAGGTGGTGGTGTAACTGGTACAGATGGTGTGGTTGGAACAACTGGTGGAGTTGTTACAACTGGTGGCGGTGGAGGTGGGGGTGGAGTTGTTGGTGTATTTGGCGTAGTTACCCCTGCCTGCTGATATATCTTCAAAACTTCTAGATTCATTGGTTCCGCATACCATGCATCTAATAAGAGAATATTTCCATCCTTTACTGCCTGTACAAGTTGATTGAATAAAGTAGATCCTTCATATAGGGTCGATTTGCCTGCTCCGATAGGATTTATAGTAGTAAATGCATTAGGATAAACATTCCTAGCACTTGCAGGAGTATTTGACCCACTCAATGAAGCTACTGGACGTACATCCATATATGGAGCAGATGCACTCCAATAATTGTATACAACATTTTCAGGTATAAATAGAACGTCAGGAAATTCCTGTTGAAGCTTATAGAAGATTTTAAAACTAATTGGTGACCCACCTGAAGCAACACAATAAACACTACTATCTACATAGAACATTTTTACACCCCATCTGTTTTTAGCATATGAGACTTTCTCTCTTAGATTTGATAACAGTACATCATCATTGAGTGCGCAGGTCTGATGATATGGCTTCCTTGCTCCGGCCTGTGTCCAGACATTTGTAGAAGTACATTCATATCCTCTATTTGGATATATCTCATCTGTCTTTATGAACACATCTCTTAAATCCACATTAGTTGGATCACTATTGCATGTACTTGGTAATACAGTTCCAGTTTTTATTGTACTTGGTCTTAATGTAAGACCAACATTGTATCCAGCGTTTATAAATTTTGATAGCAATTGGTTTGACACCGCATCCATTTCTGGAGCAAGATCTGCAATCTTATTAGGTGATCCTACATATGTAAGATAATGAACAAACTCATCACCCTCAAAATCCCAAATAAGTACACCTTGTGGCTTTGGATTCATTCCATCCATGTATTTGATAATATCATCTGCTTGTTTCAATATTCTTGTATTAAATACTTCTTGCTTGGCAGGAGTTAATGGAAATACATCCAGTGTAGCATCCCACAAATAACTTCTTGGATTTGTAGCACTATTTCTAGCACCATCACC
>CAZOGG010000057.1:2399-4823 GCA_964579565.1 uncultured Candidatus Saccharibacteria bacterium
GACCACCAGAGTGAGTTACGGGGTGCCAAATCAGGGACAACAAAGAATTTGTCAGAACCAAGCCAATAACTTAACGTTAGTTTATCTATTGTATTTACTTGATCATTATTTGTTACATAAATATCAACCTTTGCTGTACGGCTATCTGGTTTGGTCCATACCATTTTCAATGTGAAGCTATCATCCAATCCTGATCTATATATATGCTGGAAATAATCAGGATTTGTGCCTGTACTTCTAAATTGAGGACCGGGGACTGTTGTTCCACCTATTGCATTATCTAGCCAGCCATAATTCTTCTTTGTTCCATCTGGAGTAATAAATGTTACAAAACTTACAATCTGACTATACATAGTTGTACTAGCGAATGTAATTCCATTATATGTTAGACTTCTCAAACCCAAATCAGTTAATTGAAATTCAACTCCAGAATTAGTTTGTGCGTTGACGATATATGAGATGCCAAGGGAAATTAGAATTAGTAAACTTAATATTACGAAATATAATTTTCGATTCATTTTCTTCTTACAATTGTAACAAATATAATTGGAAAAGAAAAAAGGCGTCGAATTGATGTAATCGCATCGACGCCCAATCCCTTTATACTGATCCTTGGAGCTTGCGGCCCTTCTTCAGCTCGCGCTATTGTGTCCCCGAGTAAAGGGTAGAGACACCTTACACCTGACGTTTTGCGACATTCTCGTGATTGCACTTCACGATACACCTGGTGAGGGTGGTGCTCGAATGGTTGTGTGTCTTGCCGACACCCAGAGTCTACGCTGACTCAAGCGAGCTTCAAGCACCTAGTCGCCAGAGATGATACCGCTCTTTATTCGTCGCGGTAACTTAACAGCCGTCCCATCGGCATTTTACTGTACCACATTTTATTAATTCCGGTTCCTAACCGAAGTACGTGGTCCAGAACTCTGATCCACGCCCGTTCATCACCATTCTGCTGGTGACTTAAGCCGGCGCGCATCATCTAGTGCGCGCTCCATGCTGGGCTCAAGTGATTAAGCTCAATATGGAACGCACACCTACTTAGAAACAATCAATGATCTAACTGTGTATAATATAGCAGATTATATATATTTGTCAAGTAGTTTTATATTTATAATAAATGGGACAAAGCAAAAATGACTCATATGAGCCATTTTTGCTTTACTAGCCTGAGCTTATTATGACTAAGCTTGTGGCTGTGTACCCTCAGATGGTACTGGTGTTGTTGGCTTTGGCTTATCTGCCATATAATTTGTGCTCAGGTGGATTAGCTCCTGTGCGTCATACATTGTACACTCAATTCAAGCCTATACATCCTTTACTCATTTCTTTGACATGAGGTCAAATCAATGGGTGGCTTAGCAGTGCAAATCAGTACTCTCTTGGTATGGTCTAATGTTATTGTAAATTAAGACACGAAATACAAATCTTGCCAATCTCCAGCACCCACAAACTCACCCTCACCTCGAATTACCTTCTCCAGATCTCTGCAAGCGAAGCATCCGCCTTCACCTCTTGGGCATTTGAACTCCTTTTTCTGTCTTGCATCCTTAACTGACAGAGCAACATCATATACTCTTTCGAAGGACTCATCTATATCTGGTAACTCTACCTGCTTAGGATTATTATCATTGTTTAGATACCAATAACTCGCTCCACTAACCTTTCTCTTTTGCAAATTCTTGAGAAGGAGTTGATAAATTGGTAATTGCAATGATTCTTCACTTTCTTCATTAACACCAGTCTTGAAATCTAGAATATGAATACTGTCGTCTTCAGGAATATATCTAAGCCAGTCAATCTTGCCACAAAGAATTATATTCTCTTCTGGTGACAGTAGATAATTAGGCAACATACCTCCCTTTCCGTCTTTTAATTTAACTATTTTATCTAACAGAGGAGATATATTATCCTTAACTCTCTTCAGCATTGTTATTCCCCTTTCTTTTGTTTCTTTCTCTTCACTTTCACTTGAGAATCCTCCTTTCTTACCTGTGAACTTAGGCCAGACATTCTCGAACTGCTCTAGCATAGGAACATCTGTTCTCTCTTCGGCTTTGTATTTCGCTAGACCTTCAACAACCTCATGAACTGCAGATCCCAAGGACAATGCAGGACTTACTATACCAATCTTTCTTTTTGACTTGGGATCCTTATAAATATTCTTTAAATAGTAAGCTCTTGGACATTTCAAATAGTCACCCATAGATGAGTGTGATATCCACACTGCATTATATGAATCACTAGACATGTTGTTAGATTATTTCTTTATTTCTACTCTTGCCCACTTTATGAACATCTTCTCTACTGGAACATCACCAGGTGCAGTTGGAGTTGTTGCTATAGCATCAACAACTTCCATTCCTGAAACTACATTGCCGAATATTGTATAGTTATTTGGTAATGGTGTGTCCTTGTGCATAA
>CAZOGG010000058.1:0-2497 GCA_964579565.1 uncultured Candidatus Saccharibacteria bacterium
ATGGACATAGTTATGGAGTTCATAATAGAAATAAAGAAATCAATAGAAAAAAATTCGGCAGCTATTATCTTAAATTTAGATAAAAATGGACTTAGTAGGAGTATTAATGGCAAAGTCTTGATATATCCAATTAAATTTGGTACGGATAGGTTCGACTCGTTTTTAGCTATATTGAATAGAGGTCCAATTGTTGGAAGTAAGATACCAATAAGAGGAAAAAAGAAACCACCATCAATTTGTAATGATATTAATAGGACCGCTCAAAAATTGCTAGAACTGCCATTAGATATGGATCTCATTGTCAACAATAAAGATGGAAAGGGATATTTTATAAATAGTAAATATGAAATAAAGCGCTAATTTAACTCTGGTACCTCCAGATACCGTTAATAACTACGGACATTTAGCTATATTCATAGACAATTTATGCTTGTTTTATGTTTCTTCGGAGTATCTAAATTATTTCATTTAGTAGATGTATTTTAAATGAATGGAAATAGAGAAAGGAAATACATTAACGGAAAATGACATCAATGATCTAGCAGACATTTTTGATTTGCTCGCTCGATTCGATTATGAAGATAATAAGCCTTCTGAAGTAAACACAGGCATCGCTGATTCAGCTCCAGCGGTGCCTTTGCTTGGGTCAGAAAGTAATAGATAAATATTATGAAAGAAGAGCTGAACAACGAAATAGATAAGAAAAATTGCAATTTCTTTATGGTTGATAATGATTTGATCAAAATCTACGGTCATTTTATTGGTTCCATTCCAGTTTCAATATACGTGTGCTTAAAACAGCATTATAATATAGAAACAGGAGTAAGTTTCCCATCTCATAAATTGATTGCATATGAATTAAAATTAAGTACTAGGACTGTTATTAGACATATAAAAACACTCATAAAGTACAATATTATTTCTGAAGTTAGAAAAAGTAATACTTATATGGGTAGATGGCCTCACAATGTCTATTTTCTATCAAATATTAAAGATTGGATATTACCGCCTGACTTTATGTCACACGGTAAGTATCCATCACCGTATGACTTAAAGGGCGCTAGCCAGGTGACTGACTGTCATACTAAGAAGACTAAAATTAACAAAACTAGTATAGATATAGACTCCAATCTTCTTTTAGAAGAAATTAGAAGAATGGGGAAATTAAAACAGTACAGAGTCAATGACGCATAATTGGTTATTTACTCAAAACATTACAAACCTATTAAAATAAACTATAATTAAAAAAATATGAACAACAAATGTGTATTATATTGCAGAGTGAGTTCTAGAGAACAAGAGGAAACTGGATACTCATTACCCTCACAAGAGAAATTACTAAAGGAATATGCTCTAAGGAAGAATTTAGATATCTCTAAGGTATTTTCTATTGCTGAATCTGCTAGTGGATCAAAGCAAAGAAAGGTCTTTGCAGAAATGATGGAATACATGGAGAAAAATAAGATTAACCATCTTCTATGTGAAAAGGTAGATAGGTTAACTAGAAACCTTAAAGAAGCAGTTATAGCAAATGATTGGGTAGACTTTAATAATGATAGACAAATTCACTTTGTTAAACAAAATCTTGTAATTCATAGATTTGCAAAGTCTGATGAGAAATTTCGATGGGATATGGAAATAGTTCTAGCAAAGAAATACATCTCCAATCTTTCAGAAGAGGTCCGTAAGGGTCAAACAGAGAAGTTGAGACAAGGCTGGCTTCCGACAAAACCACCGATGGGTTATAAAACAGAAGGAGATAAGGGTCACAAAATCCATATTCAAGATGATACAAAGGCACCTTTCGTTAAAAAGATGTTTGAATTATATGGATCAGGTAATCATTCAATGAGATCCTTGATTGAATATCTATATGAAAATGGTTTCAGGTCCCGTTATGGTAAAAGATTAGTTAAGAGTCAAATCGAGTCAGTTCTTAGGGATCCTTTCTATTACGGCGCTATGAAATGGAATGATGTAATTTATGAACAAGGTCGTCATGTTCCATTAATTACTAAAGAGTTATTTGATAAGGTCCAAGAAATTAGAAGTGGGAAGAGGACTCCTAGTATGTCAAAACATAAGTTTCAGTTTCGCAAACTATTTATTTGTGGAGAATGTAAGGGAACATTAACTGCCGAAATCCAAAAGGGTATTATCTATTATCATTGTAGTCATTATCGAGGATGTTCTCAAAAGAAATATACTCCAGAAAAAGATATAGAGACTAAATTATTACAAGCTTTTGATTTCTTTAAGAATATAACTAAAGAGGAGGCAGAGCTTATAAGGCTTAAAATTAAGGAGAATCACGCACAGGAGATAGAGTATAAGGAAAGTGTTATAAGGGCTTCTAATGAGCGCTATAATCAGCTACAGAGGCGGTTAGATAACCTATACAACGATAGATTAGATAATAAGATACCGATGGAAATGTGGGAGAATAAAAATAAGGAAATTATAGATGAACAAACTCGTATACAAGAGCAAATAAGTA
>CAZOGG010000058.1:2507-4631 GCA_964579565.1 uncultured Candidatus Saccharibacteria bacterium
AATTAAAAGGAGATGAAGCCAAATACTTTGAATTATTTCTTAACATACTAGATCTTGCGCATAGGTCCCGAGAGATATATGAGAAACATAAGAACCCAGAAGACAGGAGACTACTTTTGAGTCATATTTTTTCGAACTTAGTCATAACTGACGGAAATGTGGCTTATACATTGAAAAAGCCAGTTCAAATTCTTGCAGATAGAATAAAACAACATATTGATGATAAAAAGATCTTCGAACCACAAAAAACCCTTGCTATTAAAAGACAAAAGGACTCTTTTGAGTCCTTAAGTCCTGCCTTGCTCCGGCGGCAGGGATCGAACCTGCGACCAATCGCTTACGTATCCTCCACTATTACTAATGGTACGGACTATATCATCTTCATAAGCTTTGTGTGTATTGTTGCTGTTAGAAGCGAGGGGCTTCGTGGATTAAATTAATTTAATCAACTACTCCTATAAAAGGATAGTCTCTACACCTTCAAACAATTTTATAATTGTTTGCTTGGCTCGGTATTGCCCACTCTATTTTTATGAGTTGGGGTTTCACCGAATTCACCTCGTTTGTCAACCAAAATTTCTTTTGGAAGCTGCTGTATGCCAGCACCGACTTCTCTATGGCAATTCGCACAAAGTAGGACACATTTATCTAATTCAGCTCTAACTTTTTCCCAGGATCTTGTATAACCTTTATCACCAATACCGAATTCCTTTTTCTCGCTATCGATATGATGAAGTTCTAAAGCTCCTTGAAATCTGTTATAACCGCATAGTAAACATTTTCCTCCTTTGTACTCAATCGACATAGTTTTAACCTTACGCCGTCTTTTTGATACGGCTTTTATTAAGGATTCTCTTCGGTCTGCATACTTTCTTTTATCTGGCATTTTTCTTAATTATACCAAATAAAATCGTTTACAGGCGACTGCTCTACCGCTGAGCTACACCGGAATGTTTCTTTTGAGATTTCTAAATGAATCTCTAATTATCGAAGAACACTGCTATCATAGCAAATATGCTTACAAAAGTGAAGATAATAACAATAATTATTATAAAACCATTATCATGCTAAAATTATTCCCATGGACATATTATCACATGGACTATGGGGAAGTATTATTTTCGGTAGGAAGAATAAGAGAAGTTTCTGGCTAGGATTCACTTTCGGAATTGCTCCAGATTTCCTTTCATTCGGAATATTATTGATAGAGAGACTTATAAGTTCAGTGATAACGGGGAAATGGCAAATAGGGACAGGGAAGCCGGATTTGTTATCGATACCAGATTATGTAAGTACGCTATATAACATAACCCACAGCTTTGTTATATTTATTATAGTCTTTGTAATAGTTGCGCTGTATTATAAACGACCAATATGGGAAATGCTGGCTTGGCCATTTCATATTTTCCTGGATTTATTTACCCATTCAACAGAATTCTTCCCGACGCCATATCTCTGGCCGTTTCCATTTACAAGAGTTGATGGAATACCGTGGTCTACACCGATAATATTCTTTACTAATGTGTTTTTCTTAATATTAATATATTCAGTTTATGTATATAAAAATAAGAATAATCCCAAATTCAAAAAAGGAAAAAGTCGATAAGGTCTCAGAAGATCATTATAAGGTATCAGTTAAGCAGAAAGCCGAGAACAATATGGCCAACAATAGATTATTGGAAATAATGCATGCAGAATACCCAAATTCAGTGATAAGGATAATATCTGGACATCATTCACCAAGTAAAATTTTGAGTATTGAAAAGCGATAAGGTATAATTAGCATATGAATATAAATATAAAGACAACAGCACTAGATTTGACTCCAGCAATATCTGAATATGTAGAGAAGAAATTCGATGCTATCAATAAATTCTTCATCGATGATAGTACTGCACAGTTCGATATAGAATTAGCCAAGACAAGCAATCATCACAAGAATGGTGATATATTCCGTGCAGAAATACATATAGTAGCCAAGGGCGTTAATACTTATGCAAGTGCAGAGAAGGAAGACTTGTACATGGCAATAGATACAGTAAGAGATGAAGTATTAAGAAAGGTAAAGAGTTCAAATGAGAAGCAGAGATCATTGGTAAGAAGAGGAGGAGCAAGAATTAAAAA
>CAZOGG010000059.1:0-4522 GCA_964579565.1 uncultured Candidatus Saccharibacteria bacterium
AATTATTACAAACACCATTAATCCAGCCTGTAATCTTACGATTTAAGTCCGAACTTGACCTTATATTAACCCGTAATAGCCCAATATACAAGGCTCCAGTGTTTTTCCTCTTTGTATTAACCTTATTCTTTTTAAAGTATGCATGTCTAATAAATGCTCTGGGTAGTTGTAATATCTCTAACCATTTATCAATTACAGTATCAGCATGATACCTATGTGATTCGTGAATATATAGATCTGCATATACATCATCTAATGGAATATTTAAACACCCCCTAATCCACTTAATAAAAATAAGAATCATTCTTGGATCAGAATTTGAAAATGCTGTTCTAGATGTTGTCCTATATTCCTTCTCCTTTGAACCCTCAGCCCAATATAATGCTATACCAAACAACCATAATTCCCTATTTGAAATGGACTTAATATCATACTGAGCTGACTCAATTATTTCCCTCTGCTTATTTACTCTCTTATTCTTCTGTGCTTGAGCACCTCGTTTCTGTCCATCAATTCTCTTCTGTGTAATTTTCTGTGCCTGCTTCTTACTTAGACCAACTTCCCTCAACCATAGCGATAGAGTGGATTTGGCAACAGGAATAGCATCTAGTATTTCTGAGTAGGTTTGACCTTCTTGTCTTAATTTTATTGCTTTCTGTTTTAAGTTATCTTTAGACATATTAGAACTTAGACTCTATGTACTAGCACATAGTATCATAGTTCTTAATATCAAGAGAAACTCAAGTTTACACCTTATCAACCACCATCAACTCCAAAGGCAATGAATCTATATAAGACCTTCCTGTAATATCATAAACCTTCAACAATTCTAGTAGCAAAGCCGAATTTAATTTCCCCTCTTTTAATTTAGCCAAATCTGATAGCAAGTCCATATCTTCTTCTGATATATCTCCTCGGAATTTGTCTATCATTGCTGGAGCATTCTTGATTATCAATGCTATGCGTAATTTCTCTAGGACTAGGGCAATGAATAGCTTGATTGAAATATTGCTATCCTTTGTAAGTAGTATTGTTGAAATAGCTTTGTCCTTATCGCCATTTATAATTGAGGAAATGAAATCATTAACTAGCACTCGCTTCGGTGCTCCTGTGCTATTCTCTACTTCAGACAATGCAATCTTCTTGTCCTTCGCAGACCCTATTACCTTCTGTAGAATTCCCAATGTATCGCGGAATGATCCATCTCCAAGTATTGCTATAAGATCAGCAACACCAGCTTCAAGTATAAATCCTTCTTTCTTGGCAACCTTAGTAACTAGATTCTTCAGTATTTCCCTACTTGGCTTCTTGAATGAGAATACCTGACAACGAGATATTACAGTCTCAGGGATTTTGTCTGTTTCGGTAGTTGCTAGGACAAATAATGCATGTGCAGGAGGTTCTTCCAAGGTCTTAAGAAGAGCATTAAATGCCTCCTTTGTAAGCATGTGAACCTCATCAATTATATAAATCTTGTATTTAGACTGAAATGGTAATACATGTACACCATCTCTAATCTCTCTTATATCATCAATACCACGATTAGAAGCTGCATCGATTTCATATATATCACTATCAACAATACCCAATGCTCTGGCGAAGATTCTAGCAATAGTAGTCTTACCAGTTCCACGACTTCCAGAGAATAGATAGGCATGAGCGATTCTCTCGGAATTTATGGAATTATTGAGAGAATCAACAATATGTTCCTGACCAATAACATCTTCCCATTCTGCTGGGCGGTATTTGCGATATAGTACTTCTGACATAATAGTAGTGATTATATCACAATAGTATAGTAAAAATCGCGCATAACGCCTCCCGCCCGGAGGTATTATGCGCGACAACTCGTATGGGCACGCTGCCCATCCGTAGCATTGAGCATATTACTCCAAATCATAAATAATGCAAGCTTTATACAGATTTCAGTTTCAAATACTCTTTAACAATTTTACTAACCTCTTTCAAATCATTAGTCTCCATTAATTTAACTCTAAGCTCCTTGGCACCCTCCCAACCTGAGACATAGGCCTTGAAATGCTTTTTCATTATTGCGAAATTCTTGATATCACCCAGTAATTTATCAAATGCCTTGGCATGCTCTAGCATTACCTCAAGCCTCTCCTTTGGACTTATTTCATTTACAACCTTGCCAGAGAAGAACCAAGGATTACCGAATATTCCTCTACCTATCATCACTCCATCACAACCAGTTTCATTTATTTTATTCCTTCCATCCTCTAGACTTATTACATCACCATTACCGATAATAATAGTTTCTGGGGAAATTCTATTCCTTAATTCAACTATACTAGACATCAATTCCCAATGTGCAGGAACATCAGACATTTCCTTGCGAGTTCGAAGATGAACAGTTAATGCAGGTAATTTCATTTCCAAGAGAAAGGCAATCCATGTATCAATTTCAACTTTGTTATACCCAATTCTAGTCTTTACGGAAATAGGAAGGCCAGGCGCTCCTTCTCTAGCTGCGTTTATAATTTCCTTTGCGATCTTCGGATTCTTTATCATTCCTGCGCCAGCACCCTGCTTCTCAACAGCTCTATCAGGGCATCCCATGTTTATATCAATACCATCAAATCCGAGTTTAGCTACAAGAGCAGATGCTTCTCGCATTTTGTCTATATGTGAGGTGAAGAGTTGAGCAACAATTGGCTTCTCTTTCTTGGAGAATTGCAAATCCCTAATTAACATCTTTTGTCCTGGAGAACATAGACCATCAGCCGAGACGAATTCTGTCCACATAACATCAGGTTTGCCGTATTTGGCAAACATTGACCTGAAGGCTACATCAGTGACATTTGCCATAGGAGCAATGACAAATATAGGCTTTTTGAGCCCTTTCCAGAAATTTCCGTCCTTTTTATTTCCCCTTTTATCCATAGTGAACAATACTACTATCTAATAGCCTCTTCTAGCAAATCCAATACATCACTATCTCTTCTACTACTACCAAGAACGATGACTGCCAAAGTCTGCTTTTTGTCCTTACCAAGACTGAATAAAGCGACACTAGTTCTATTTGCCTCTGTTGTATAGCCGTTCTTACCACCAATATATGCAGATAAATTCAATAAATGAGTTGGATTTGTCCATGTATGGAATCTGATTGTATGGCTTTTGTTGGATGTAATGCTGAATATCTCTGGCTTATTATCCAGAATCCATTTTGTAATAATAATCAAATCCTTGGTAGTAGATAAGTTCTGTGAAGACAGACCAGTTGGATCTGTGAAATATGTTTTGTAGGCACCGATGGAATTGGTAAATGAATTCATTTCCCTAATGAAGTTCTGTCTGCCACCCACATATGATCCAGCAAGAGCTTCTGATGCATCATTACTTGAAACCATAAGTAATGGATACAATAATTCCTTAACCTTGAATTTCTCATTTAATCTGAACTTTGCTTCATTACCATAGGTATTAAGAAATCTCTGAGACATAGTTATATAATTATCGTCTGATAATTTCTTATCTGCGATAACTGCAGTAACTAGCTTTGTAATTGAGGCTACAGGAAATAACTGCTCTTCGTTCTTGCTTAGAATAATCTGATTATTTGAAAGATTTGCAACGATATAAGCCTTTGCTGATATATTCTTCTGACTTGGTCGAGGCTTATAATTCAATGGTAGAACCTTGATATCTACAGAATCATCGACAGAATATAACTGTGAGATATCATTATCAATAACAACAATATTATTGTGTTCGAAATTATTCTTATAGAAATATATAAAAACTGCAGCAATTATGATACCTGCACAAACAGCTAGAACCATTGAGTGGATTACACTCAATATTCTCTTGATTGATTGTTCATCACTACTTGGTGACATAGAAAATGTTATTACCGAATCTAAGATTTATAGATTCAAAATTCATTTTACCATTATTATCACCTTTTTTAACTTTGGAATTCTCTATGAATGCAATTAAATTTGACTGAATCTTATCAAGTGGGAATCTATCATTGAAATAAATAACCATATCACTATTATCAATGTTCTTGGCATATAATTCGTATTGACCATCCTCACCTATAAGCAAGCCAGTTAAATTTAGTCCAGATCGCTTGATAGAGTCGATGAAGTTATTCATAGCAATGAATTTGTCCTTATCGCCCATCAGATTCTGACCAATCATTTCATCAATAGATTTTGAGGATAAATAGTATCTGAAGAACAAACTCTCTGATGAATCAGGTGACTTGGAATATACTAATCCGTCATCATCAATGAAATAGCATTTGGAATTATCATCATTACTAAATCCTTCACAAGCAACTGCAGTTGGTGCTCTTTCATTGATTATAATATCCAGACTAGACATGCCATTTGCTGTGACACTTAAACTATCTATATTATTAAATGAACTTAGCAGAGCTTCTTTGATTTCTGACTTCGGATAGAATAGGAAATTAGACTTAGGAATCAAATACAAATAACTATCATTCAGAATTGAATTTACCTTGTCTGTTATCTCAGATGAATATGCG
>CAZOGG010000060.1:0-4509 GCA_964579565.1 uncultured Candidatus Saccharibacteria bacterium
CCTTATAAAATCCTAATAAATAGGGTATAATTTTCTTTATGGAAAACTTAACCCAGTCAGTCGAATCAAAACATTTACAAACACCAGAAGAAGAATTGGCATTTCTTAGACAGCGTCTCGTTGAGAAGGAGAAGGAAATCGCTAGTCTCAACAAAGAAAATCCAACCAATACAGAAGGTCATGCTGACAAAATTTCCAAAGAGACAATACAAGAATATAAGAACATACCACATGAACAGGTTTTGCATAAGGATTATATAATGCCAGCTGAGAAATCCGAGGCAATTGTTCTAGAGCTATCACCTGAGAAGCATGATGATAAGATTGCCGAGTTGTTGGGGATTATGCAGACACAGGGTATAAAGAATGCACTTAGTATTGTGGAACAAATGAATGATCCACATGTTCAAGATGATTTCGAGCGCTTTCTAGTTCAATATTTGAAAGCTGGATTCCCGATACAAGGAATGAATGAGAAAGCACCTGAGTTCAAGGCTTTATATATGACATTATACGAGGTCACCTTGCCAGAGAAGACAGATGAAGAGAAGCAACAGGTTCTCAAGGAAGTAATATCTTCGATGGAACAATTCTATTCTGGAATGATGTCGGTTGATGATGATTCACATACAGGATATTTCACGATTGAACTAGCTGTAGCTAATCATAGTAATGACTTTACTTTCAATGTAGCAGTACATGATTCCAAGAAGAGCCTATTCGAGAAGCAAATGCTTGCTATATTTCATAATGCAAAAATAGTTGAGAAGAAAGACGATTATAATACATTTAATGAGAAGGGTATCACAGTTGCATCGTATGCAGTTAGTGACAAGAATTCTATTTGGCCAATTAAAACATATGATCAATTCGATCATGATCCATTAAATAGTATTCTCAACAGTTTCTCAAAGATTAAGACTCATGGTGAAGGTGCGGCTATTCAGATTATTGTTAAACCTCAAGGTTCATCGCATACAAATAGATATAAGAAGACCTTGGATGATATTCTCAAGGGTGACAAGATATCTGAAGCAATATCTAAGAATGATGAAGGATTAGGTAAATACATAGACGGATTTATGAAGGGTGTTGCGTCACTAACTTTATCAAAAGAAGATAAAGAAAAGGCAGAGATAAAAAGAAAGGAGGCAGCACAGAATGTTGATGAAATAAGTGTAGAGCAAATTAAATTAAAGATGAGTTCTCCAACCGTTGCTGTTAATCTGCGTATTATTGCATCTGCAGAAAGTGAAATTGTGGCCAGTCAGATTCTCAGTGATATCGAGTCTTCATTTAATCAGTTTGAGAATACTCATGGTAATAAATTATCTTTCAAGTCAGTAAAGAAAGATGATTTGAAGAAGTTACTTTATAATTTCTCCTTCCGACTTTCTGATGATAAGAATAGAATGCTATTAAATTTGAAGGAATTAACTTCGCTCATACACTTTCCTGCAACAGTTATCAAATCCTCACCACATCTTAAGGTTGCTAAGGCTGGTAGTGCACCGGCACCACTTGATCTTGCTAATAACGGTATAGTTCTCGGTATTAATCGTGATCGTGGTTCCGAGACAAAGATATTTATGACACCAGAAGACAGACTTAGACATTTCTATGTTATAGGACAAACAGGAACAGGTAAGACGACTTTACTCAAGAACATGATTGCTCAGGATATAGCAAATGGAGAAGGTGTGTGTATGATTGATCCACATGGTTCTGATATCCAGGATATATTATCACTGATACCTAAGAATCGATATGAGGATGTTATATACTTCGATCCTTCATACACAGCTCGTCCAATGGCTCTCAATATGCTCGAATATGATAAGCGATTCCCAGAACAGAAAACATTCGTAGTGAATGAGTTACTATCAATTTTCAATAAGTTATTTGATATGAAGACCGCAGGAGGTCCAATGTTTGAACAATATTTCAGGAATGCAGTATTGTTAGTTATGGAAGACCCAGAATCCGGAAATACCTTACTTGATGTTTCGCGTGTATTGTCTAACAAAACCTATAGAGATCTTAAACTTTCAAAGTGCAAGAATCCTATAGTCGTGCAATTCTGGACTGAGGTGGCTAATAAAGCAGGAGGGGAGGCTTCACTAGCCAATATCGTTCCATATATAACAAGTAAGTTCGATGTATTTCTTTCAAATGATATTATGCGCCCAATAATCGCTCAAGAGAATTCTAGTATTAATTTCAGAGAGATAATGGATAACAAGAAAATCCTATTAGTAAATCTTTCTAAAGGTAGATTGGGTGATGTAAATGCAAATCTAATAGGTCTAATTCTGGTTGGCAAAATCCTAATGGCAGCATTATCTCGAGTTGACTCAATCGGTAAGGAATTATCACCATTCTATTTATACATAGACGAATTCCAGAATGTTACAACAGATTCGATCTCAACTATACTTTCTGAAGCGCGTAAGTATAAACTATCACTATCGGTAGCTCATCAGTTCATTGCTCAATTGGAGGAGGGAATAAGAGATTCAGTGTTCGGAAATGTGGGCTCAATTGCAGCGTTTCGTGTTGGAGCTGAAGATGCTGAATATCTAGAGAAGCAATTCGCCCCAGTATTTACCGCAAGGGATATTATGTCGATAGATAATAGAAATGCATATCTTAAGATGCTTGCAAACGGCCGTCCAGTGAAGCCATTTAACATAGAGACATTATCACCAACACAGGGTGATACAACAAAGGTGGATTTGATCAAAGAATTATCATATACAAGATATGGTAAGGATAGGACTACAGTTGAGCAAGAGATTTCGACTAAGTACAGTATTCAATAATATTTAGTTGTGTTGTATAATCATGGGGTATCAATGAGGTAAATTTTAATATCTAATAAATTAATCATGTCAGAGAATATAAATACAGGAAAAGAGAATAATGTATCCGATATAGATAAGGCATTAAATACGAAAGGGTTTGCAGAATTCCTTGCACAACATCCAGATGCAGAAGAATTCGATATGAATGATGAGGGTGCAATAAACAAGAGATTCGAAGTATTCGAATCTAAAGGCATTGTTTCTAAGGAAATAAAGGAACTTTATTCTGGACATATAGAGAAGGAGATGGGTATTAAATTGGACAAAAACGACCTAGCTTCTATTGATAAGCATATAGAGGAGCAAGCAATTAATAATCCAGATGAGGTAGTTAAGCTTAAGGCGCAATTAGATTCTTTCAAGGAATTACCAAAGCAAATCGAAGAATTAGAGAAGCAACTAGGAAAATTAGGTAATGCAGATAATTTATCTGAAAGGTTAGAGTCTCTTAGAACAGATTCATATAATATCGAAGAGGGAAAGAAATACTTAGGATTTGTTGGTAATTCTAGATTTGCGTATCATGCGATCAAGACTGCTTTTAGAGGTTCACCAATTGGTCTTAAGATGGTTACCGGAATTAGTCTGGCCAGTGATCGAGTTGAGGAAGAGGCAGAAGATATAGGGCGATCATTGAATTCAGCAGATGCTGTAACTAAGAGATATGGAAAGATGAATGAAGCACAAGCCGAGAGTTTGCTAGAAGAAATAAATGTAGATATAGAGACAACAGAGAAAACTCTAAGTAAAATAGCCGAAATAGAAGCTCTAAAGTCCGAGTCTCAGAACCTATTTAAAAATATGAGATCAGAGCTATTAGGAGGTGTAGCTGGTATGGCGGAATTAACAAAATCAATTCAGACAAAGGTAGCGGATCAATTACGTGATCTCGCTGAAAAGGGAACTATAAAGGCTTATGATCAGGCTCAGGAAAGATATGAATCATTGAGATCTGTGGCTGAATCAACTGAGACTGGAGTTAATCCAATAAGGCCATATTTTGGTGAATATCTCCAAGATCATTTAGATGCTTCATTAGAGAAGGAAATATCTAATCAAATTAAGGAAACTTTGTTGAAAACAAAAATGGGAGAGAATGCATTTACAAAATTAGAGCAGGAACTTGAACCATTTCTTAATCGAGAGAAGATAGGCTCAAAAACAGGTGACGAAGTAAGACAATTGATTTCTGAAACATTAGCAAAGGTGCCTGAATCTCTTGGAAATTCAGTTGAAGATAAAGCCAAGAAGCTAATGATTAGCCGTATTCTTATTAAAATGAATCAATAATACAAAATTTATGGATATGGATATAAAAAATATTGAAAAGCTATTAGAAGAGAAGAAATACGATGAAGTTAGAAGCATTGTTAATAATATCGCGTCAAGTAAGATGACCGATAAGGAAACAGGCGCAGCACTTACCGGAATAGCTTCTGCCTATTTAGAAATCTCAAATTCTATTAATGCAAGATATCTAGATGTACTACAACAGGCAATCGAAGGAATGAAGAAGATAAATAGCGCAGAGAACAAGTCTCTTGAGAACATAAAGTTATCAGAGATTCGAGGAGGTTTAAATAAGTAGAATTTACCCCTCAATCAACTCAACATTGATATCTAGATTCACTTCATTTGCTACTAC
>CAZOGG010000061.1:0-470 GCA_964579565.1 uncultured Candidatus Saccharibacteria bacterium
CTGTAGAAATAATTACTCCGTCAATACTTAATCTTTTCACTAATAGGTTCAGATCAACAATCTCTTTCTCAGATAAATCATCAGAAAAACCAATATTATTCGTATAATGAAGATGAACATCTTTTATAAATTTTTGTGACAAATAATCTTCAATAATTTCTTTTTGAGATGATAAATCAACTATTGCGGAAAGTTTAGCATGTGATTGGTCAAGTAGATGTGGAACGTAAATCCTTCTAGCATGATATCCACATCCAATCAATAAAATATTTTTCATAACTTAATTTTTTTATAGACTGACAACCATCTATTAATTGCTTCTAATTCGCCAGCACTATTAAGTAAAATATTAGTTAAAGATGAACAAGTTGCTAAGGATAAGTTGAAATCTTTAATTCAAAGTAGTGTTCAATATAGAATGATAAGCGACGTTCCTTTTGGCACATTTTTAAGCGGAGGAATTGATTCCT
>CAZOGG010000061.1:480-4454 GCA_964579565.1 uncultured Candidatus Saccharibacteria bacterium
TTGCTTCTAATTCAAACTTCTTTTCAGAATTTGAACTCAATATTTTAAAATCATCTTCTTGAATTTTCCATGGTTTCAAATAACTAGCATAGTGTACAATACTAACGATCTTAGGACCGCCTTCAAATGTATATCCAAAAAGTCTATTGTATTCATCAAAATAGTAGTGGAACATATTATATTTATGATCTATATGTAAATCATTCATCTTAGGCCAATCTGGATAATATGCATTTAAAAAATCTTGATCACTTCCAGAGTGTGGTTTATCTGGCAGACCACCCGATTTTAAATTTTCAATTTTTCCTATCTTATTAATCATGTCAATAAACAGAGTATGTGATGGTTCCAGAACAAATACCCCACTATTTAAATGAGTCCATGATGCTTTTCTCGGAAGCATTCCACCTGCATTTGTAGCTGACATATGCGGCAATAAGAATAGTTCATCAATATTTCTTAATACCATCATATCAATATCGAGATATACAACTTTACTATATTGAATTTGATCAAATACAAATAATTTTGAATATGTTGAATACCATCTGTGTTTATTACTTATATCGGTAGGATTACTAATTTCCTTGGAAATAATTGAATACAGAATATCATTTTTATTTAATTTAATTACAGTATCCTTGGAAATATTATGTGTGAGTAAAACATGTAAATCATACTTACTTCCAGCTGACTTTAAAGAACTATTAAGCACTAATAAACCTGGTAGATAATCATCAGTTGTAAGAACTGTTACAAATGCATAATTATTACTCATGAACATTGTCAGCACTAGGACTTGCTGCTGGACTCGGTGCTGGTGTTGAGCTTGGTGCTGGAGATGGTGCGGAAACTGGTACTGGCGCAGATACTGGTGCCGGTGCTGGAGTCACAGGTGCAGATGGAACACTAGTTACAGGTGAAGCTGTAGTTGTTGGACTTGAACCATGAGATCTCTCAGATCTAGATTGTGAAGATGGAGCCGCTGTTGGACTAGCTATTGGACTTGCAGTTGGACTTGGTGTAGATGAAGGTGAAGGTGTAGCAGGACTTGAAGAATAATTAGATCTTGATGAGCCTCTTGTAGGAGTTGAACTAACTTGTGTTGTCTGAGTTGAAATAGATGAAGTGTTTGACACTGATCTTGTCTCTACTTTCTTTGCTGGAACAGAATCGATTACGCTAGCAGTTGAAGCTAATCCAGGACTTGATGCTGATCTAAGTATAGATACAGTACCAACTTGATATCTGTTTGAGTTATTACCAAGTACAACCACACCATTCTCTGGTACTAGAGGAACACTTGAATTACCACTGTATAGACCTGCAACAACCTTGTATGAACCTAGAGATACATTGTTAGGTATTGATACAGAAACTGGTATTCTCATTAATCCTGTCCACTTCGTTGTTGGAGTACTTGGGATGATATCACTTACGAATTTGATATTTCCAGATTGATCTACGAAATGTACGAATACTCTCTGATTCTGTTGCGTAGGACCACCTCTAAATGTAACTATGTAGTTCAAGGAAGAATCGACAGGTATTGCAGATGGACCAGACCATGGAAGTATACTTATGGAATGATTTGGAGTAATAACATGATTTGGAATATCAGTAGATGAATTAGCTGACGGAGTATTAATTACAAAACCAGAATTCTTAATTTCACTAATCTTAGCTAATTCAGAAACAACTTCAATAGTACCTATAACTGGTTCATATGGATTACCAGTTAGAGCTCTTTTTGTTTCAGATAATTGATACATACCCAAACTTACTTTATATACACCAGGAGGAACATCTCCAGGTATATTAATAGTTGCTGGTATGGATGTGTTATTGATCCAAGATGTTGTTAGCTTATTTGGAACAACAGATTCTGAGAATTTCAATATATTATCCTTATCAAAGAAATTAAGAGATATTAATTGTGATACTGTTGAAGGACCACCAGTGAAATTAAGTAATGCACTGAATGAAGAACCCATTTTAACCTGAGTAGGAGCAATCCAATCCTTGGCTACAATAGGTTTTGGAATACCGTTGACGTGAATTGGCTTCTCAAATATCTTTGTGGCTCCGGTCTTTAGACTTTTTATTTCTATCTTTATTATATAGTCATCTGTATATGCATAATTGGGTATTTTCAAATCATAGAATGTTGAATCCTTCTCTCCGTTACTTAGACTTAATTTAGTTGGACTGAAGCTACCTGCTGTCCATCCCTCAGGTAAATCAATGAATTTCATAGTGAAATCAGATGCTCCACAACTAGCACTATCATTACTTATTACGAACAAGTCACCAGAGAACCAGTCACCAGCATTGTATTGTAGACTTGGTCTATAGTGATTATTCTCTAATGCAGGTGCAGTTCCTGTACATACTGTTGGACTTATTGTTACATTGAATTTGATACTAGATAGAGATGAATTACTGTTATTTACACTTACATTAGTAATAGGGCCGATGGTAATGCCGGAATTAATATCAGTGAATTGTTTGAGCGAGGTGTTGAGGTTTGGGTGGTTAAGGGTTACAGCCCTAGTATCATCCTCCCATCTTGTGTCAAAATAATTCTTATTATTTGGACTCATGTCTAATAAAAATGTCTTATTATTTATAATTTTATTAATGAAAATTCCTGACAAATTAGACATCACGATTGATCCATTTAACATAATACCAGCATCGAAACCATAAGGAGCTCTCATCTCTATAAAGTACTGTGGCTTATTCTCTATATTAATTTTAATTAATCTAGATCTTGATCCGTTCTCTTGTGGAGTTATTTCATAAACTCCTGATGAGTTGACGTTAATTATTTGATCAGAAGATAACCAGCCTAGCATCTCCTTATAGTATGAATTGAAGTGTTGGGTATAATAATTTCTACCTATTGATCCCATAACATCAAAAACATTACCGTATTCTATGCCTACACATTCATCACTGATATTAGCACTCTTGCAATACATTCCATTTGAATGATCCAAACCCAGACCATGACCCATCTCATGTGATAACACAAAATCAAAATCATTCAATATGTTTTTAAAACGACTATCTGAAAAATCATGGTAATCATGAGCACTAACAACAGAAATAGAATATTTATGATTAATTCCATTAACGCGAGTCTCAGCTACCTTACCTAGTGTAGAGCAACCTCCGATATAGCCATCAAATCCTTCGTCATAAATATATAAGACTCTTTGGTAATCTGAGATGTTAATTTTATATTTTGCAACCAATCTATCTAATTCATTTGGTAAGTTACAGCTAAAATCTTCATTACTAATAGTTAGATTTGGATCACTTGATATGTCCCAACCATACACATCACCGGTAAAACTAACTTTACCGTTTGATTGTTCAGCCATATATTGACTGAATTTACCGTTGAAAATTATTTCTTTATATTGTTCCTTAGTTAATTTAGTTACAATATTCTCATTACCCTTAACCAGAAATACTAAAGTTCTCTGTACTCCAACACTATCAGGTACTGTTGTGCCAGCTAATCTTGGTGATTTCTTAATGACGACGTCATTGGCTCTTGCAACCAAGATATTAGAAAGTGCATAACCCTTAACAGTTACACTGTCACCTGAACTTACTTTAAGATTACCTGCTGGGTAGAATTCATATGTTCTATCTGAAGAACGTATTTGATACTTGAATGTTTCTTTCTTATTCTTGAAATCATCAGTAACAATAACAACAAATGTTCCATTAATTGAAACTTCATCCTCGATATTTGACTTGACTAAACTTGATAGAGTTGCTTTCTTCTCTTTTGAAATTACCTTAGCTAGAAATAGATTCGGATTCTCTTTTGCAAAGGAAATCATCGCATCCATTCTATCCTTGGATACTTTTACTTTATTATTTTCATTACTTTGTAATGAATGTGACTTAATATCAAGTAACTGAATATTGGCATTTGATACCAAATTTACATCATT
>CAZOGG010000062.1:0-4402 GCA_964579565.1 uncultured Candidatus Saccharibacteria bacterium
TGATTAATTATGTCAATATCATGTAAAAGAAAACCGACAACATTGCTGTTGACGGAGAAATTCTTGGTGGCTTGTTTTGTTTAAAGGTGCCACCATTACCTTTTTTACCTCATGGCTCAGTGTTGCTGTGTAGCAGCACGCCATGCACGCTCCAGAGATTTCTCAATCTCTTGACTGGTAAGATGGGGAGGTTCCCCATGGCCCACCTCAGCGACCCCAGCATTTCTGCTGTCACCCGTTCCGGCCGCTTTGACATTGTAATCGGTCGTTGGGATTGAAAGAACTTCTTGGTATGTCATAATTCACTGTATATAATACACCTAATATGTGTATTTGTCAATACCAACTAGAATATCAATAAAATGGGCCTAATTCAGCGTCTTCAACCACTCCCTATACTTCCCATCCATCTCCTCGAAGCTCTTGCTGTT
The DNA here is from genome assembly GCA_964579565.1 of uncultured Candidatus Saccharibacteria bacterium. Classification (GTDB taxonomy): domain Bacteria; phylum Patescibacteriota; class Minisyncoccia; order Phycocordibacterales; family PALSA-1337; genus CAIOGI01. The sequence goes on from CAZOGG010000062.1 coordinate 432, forward strand.
ATCTGCTATCTTCTGCTTTCCATGGACCAAGTTAATCTTGGCATTCAATTTAACAGGCTTAATTGTTAGTGGAACTTTACTTAATTTATTAATTCTTTGCTTTGTAACTTTTAGCATTTCATCAAACGATCTAGTCACATTTCTTATGAAGGTGTTGGCACTCAATGCCTTGCCTGTAACCATCTTTATAAATTTACCGGAGCTAAATAGCGAACCATATTTCCAAATCTTTATCATTTCCTTGCCGACATTAGGATTATCAACTATATAGCCATACTTTCTATAGAAATAATCTCGCCATTGATGCACACCCAATTCTGCTAATCCATAACCATGATAGTATGCTGAATTTTCCCAGGAATATATGTGTGGCACACTGAGTATATATACAGAATCTTCAACTCTATCGAAATATTTACGATTAACTTTCTTGGCGGCTTCAATTACAAATTCCTTGGTTAAATTCTGGCACTCATATATTAGTCTTTCGAATTCCATCACAAAAATCACATTCATCATATCTAGGGGGATCAATGGATAAACAGCCTTTAATTTCCTTTCATAAATATCAAATGGATATGGATTACCATTCTTATCCTTAGCATATCTAATCTTCCATTCAATACTACTTGAAATGGAATCCATAAACATACTGTGTGTCTCTGCCCAAGAAACTGTAGATGGTGGATACTCTGTATTTAGACATACATCCTTCTGTATTGAATTCAATCTATCCGCTGCATGTCCCGCCTCATGAAATAGAGTGTTCAAGGCTTGAATACCAGCACCCACTTGATTTGGCACTGCATTGGAAGTGAAATTAGCAGAAGCAGGGATTATCTTGCCATTTTTGTAATTAATAATAGTTGGATAATGACAGAATCCATTACTGTATTTACCCTTTCTGTCTATCAAATCTAGAGTTATACTTCCCTTTTGGAAATCAATTCCCAAAGCAGAGAACGATCTTCCCCAATACATCAAGGCATTTTCGAATCGGAAATACGGATCTTCCTCCTTGGTGAAATTCCCTGACATCATATAATTGAAATTCCATTGCTTTCTTAGACCAGGCTTTTCTTTCTCTAACATTCTTAATCCATCGAAAGCGTACTTTGTCTTCTCGTAAATGGGTTCAAATATCTTGAATAGCTGATCCTTGGTCATTCCTTCATCTATATGAATCTTATAATCATAGAAGTCCTCATAACCTAGAATCTTTGCAAATTCATTTCTACCCTTAATTATTTCTATATAAGTATCTAGACTATCGAGTGCCAGTGCCTCTGTAGCCTCGAAACAGGCCTTCCTTACTGTTTCTTCTGGATCTGTGCGCATTATGGTGCGCATTTTGTTAAATGAAGCCTCAACAAATTCATTGGTCTTAGGATCAATATATCCCTCCTTACGAGTTGTATGATGCTTGAGAACATTTGCCTCCAATTCTGCAACTCTTTTCTTTACTATTAGAGCCTCAGGTGAAGCTATGAATAGACTAAAGAACCTATTCCAATTCTCTAATCTCTTTTTAATTTCTCCTTTGCTCTTCTTTAAATGAAATTCTACTTCTAATTTTAATTTACTATTTGAGCGAAATTTGTCTCTGGCTTCTTGGGCCTTTTGCATATTCTTATCTATACTGTGATCTCCCATATAGGAAATCCAAAAGGCTTTCTCATATGCAGTATGAAGTCTGCTGTATGTATTATTTAAATAATTAAGTAAATCAATAGTTTTTGAGAATTTTGAAGTCATGTTTTAGTATTTTTAATTTTGATCTATTATAAATCGCCACACACGGATGGTATAAAATCACTATATCAATTCCACCAGCTTTGTAAACCTTGCCATGTGCCTTACCTATCGTTTCCATTTCATTATTCAAGTTATACTTATTCATTATATAGTTCATGGCATATCTACCTAATGTAACTATAACCTTGGGCTTAATTATATCAATTTCGCTATCTAGGAATGGACCATATATTTCTATTTCCTTTGGTGATGGATCTCTATTATCTTGCGGTCTATCCTTTACTATATTTGTAATATAAATATCCTCCCTTTTTAATTTAATTGTTCTCAATAGCTCATCTAGAATCTTACCTGCCGATCCACAGAAAGGCTTACCTGTCTTGGCCTCATTCCTACCCGGTGCTTCACCAATCAACATTATACTTGAATCAATACTTCCATCACCAAATACAGGTACATAGTTATTCTCAATTCTATAACTATATAGTGGTGATTTCTTGAGATTATTTAATTTAATCTTTAGCTTTTCAATACTTGAAACCTTGTCCATAATTAAAGACCGCAAACTTGTTTTATCTCATTTATAATTCTATTTGCTTGATCTGGATTAACCCCTATTTCATTTAAAATCTTTTGATTATTATAAATATCCATACATAACACTAGACCATTCTTCAATAAATTCTTTTTGTTCTCATTATTTAATGACTCCAAGCATGTCAAAGGATGCAAATGTAATTCTTCAATAATATCTTGTAGATTACCCTTGGCAGGATAGTTCCAGCCAATCATCTTTAATCCATTACATTCACCGTATCTAATAGCCTGATCTGTGAACTTCGTATTTGTAATCAACCAACCTGATGTTAGTGTTCTCTTTATCCCTCCATAATCAAATGTATTTCCTCTCAAATCATCAAATCTTGCTTTGATATAAAGCGCAACCTTAATATCTGATTTCATTCCCAATTCATTGTGGAATTTAGCCTCAACCATTACAAGATTGTCCTGATTCCAAGCAACAACATCAATCTCATGAGGTACACATACCCCCATTACAGTCTGATCAGTTATAGCTTGATAGCCCCAGGACTCAAATATCTTGGCTACATATTTCTCAAATGGGAATCCATCTGGACCTAGATCTGATAATGCTCTTCTAAGTGAGTACTTAACCGCCATAGGCATTGAATGCTCTCTAAGTAGCTTGAATGCACGAGAATATATCTCATGAGTTGGCATTCCATCGTACATTTCCTTGCCTATATGTTCTATTATCTCCTCTATTATCTGATCATTGCCTCCCGCATTTCTAAGTGATGATTCCAATTTACTCTGTTCGAATAATTCTCTTGCTCCATCTGCTTTTGTAATTGTGATAAGGTGATTCATGCGGGAAATTATAGCATATTACTCTATGACTCCTCCACCCAGACATACATTTCCATCATAAACTACAAGTGATTGTCCAGAAGATATCGTTGTTTGTGTATTCATAAATTCCACAGTATTTGAATCTATAAATTTCATATCTTGCAGTTCTGCTCTATATCTTGCTCTTGCTTTCAACATTTTCCCTATCGGAACATTTCCCTGATTCCAATTTATATTAGATAAAGTAATTCTTTTAATTCCATTCACCATCCTATTCGCCACCGTAATTGTATTATTCTCCATATCCTTTGAAATCACATAATACGGTTCATCATTTGGTGTCTTCTTTGTAATTGTATATCCATGTCTTTCGCCAATAGTATAGAAGAATGCGCCATTGTGTTCACCGATTATATTTCCCTTCTCATCCAATACATTTCCCTTTTTAATTTCTATATAATGAGAAAGAAATTCCTTTATATCTATTTTACCAATAAAGCATAATCCCTGACTATCTTTCTTCTCGGCATTTGGTAAATTAAACTTTTTAGCGAGCTTTCTGACCTCTGGTTTCTCAATGTTAACCACTGGAAATAGAGTTTTTGAAATTTGCTCCTTGGTTAAGGTCCATAAGAAATACGACTGATCCTTATTATTATCATTACCTGCAATGAGTTTACCATTCTCACTTCTAGCATAGTGCCCAGTAGCAACGAAATCCGCACCGTGTTTCATAGCCCAGTTGTAAAACCCGCCAAACTTCACGGAACGATTGCACATCACATCTGGATTTGGTGTTCTTCCAGCCTTATACTCTCGAATCATATAATCCACTACTTCTT
>CAZOGG010000063.1:0-4358 GCA_964579565.1 uncultured Candidatus Saccharibacteria bacterium
AAGACATCATGCTTAAGTCCAAGCCAGTTAAGATCATCAATCAATCCAGTAGTCCACTCATCCTTGCTTCTTACCTTGTCAGTATCCTCAATTCTTAGGGCGAATTTACCATTGTTCTGACGAGCAAATAGATAACTAAATAATGCGGTTCTTACACCCCCTATATGTAGGAAGCCAGTTGGTGACGGAGCAAATCTAGTAATGATATTGTTTGTCATATTGGCAGTCATTATAACACAAAAGCACCCTTTCGGGTGCCTTATGTGTATCTCGGTTATGTTTAGCCCTTTACCTCTGTAACATTTGTACTAACCTTGAATAGCTTCATTATATCGTTGCCAGTTGCATCCTTTATTGATGTGTCCTTTGTAGCATCGAATTTCTTGTCTCCATCATCTGTATATAGTTGAGCGTAGTACATAGCTCCGTCAACTGTAGACTTTGTTAATGTGATCTTGCCTGGATTTATACCCTTATCGAAGTACTGGAATCCAATAACATCACCTGCAACACCGTTCTTATCACTCTTTATAACTACAAAGCCTGGCTTTGCTAGTTGTACAGATGAAATATATACGATATTACCTGGGAATTGATCTAGAACTACTACTCGATTAGAATCTGATGATGTATCTGCATCAGAATCTGTTGTTTCTACAACGGTTGTTGTATCTACAGTTGAGTCCTTGCTGAACATCTTGTAACCAAGAAATACTAGAACAGCAATAACTATAACAGTAACTATCCATTGCCATACCTTAATACCATTTGTTGCCTCCATATTTAATATAAATTAGACTAATAAAATATCGCTTACCAGGCCATTATAGCACACTTGCTACTCATGTGACAATGCCGTTTCTAGTATGACATTTGCTATTTTATCAGCCGCATCAATATGACTGAATTGTCTAGCTCCTAGCTTCATCTTGTCTTTAATAGACTGATTATTTATAACTCTGTCAATTTCTGAAATAAAAATATGAGGAGATAGATTCTGTTCTTCCATAACTATACATGCTCCTGAATGCGCATATGAAAATGCGTTACTAACTTGATCATGACTAATATTCTGAGGTAATGGAATAATAATAGAAGGCAAACCCCATGCAGCTATTTCAAATATTGCAGAACCTGCTCTAGAAATAACCAAATCACTAGCACCAGCGGCCATTCTCATTGATAAATCATTTAAATAATCGAAAGGATGATATCTGTGTGAGAATTTACTATCCTTAAGAATTACATTTGCAGTATTCTTAACAGATTCGAAGTTATTTCGGCCAGTTTGATGTACTATTTGGTACTTCTCTACTAACTCAGACAGACTTTCTAGAACTGTATCATTAATATTCTGAGAGCCTTGCGACCCACCAATGACAAAGATAGTTGGAACACCTTCATCTAGACCTAAGAACTCCTTTGCACCATTTGATAATGGAGTAATGATTTCCCTTCTAATAGGATTACCGGTGAAAGCAACCTTACTTTCCTTGAAGAACTTACTAGCCTCTGGATAAGAAACCGCTACTTTCTGAGCGAATTTCCCTGCCCAAGAATTTACTCTTCCTGGTGAGCTATCTGATTCATGAATAATTACAGGAATCTTCAATAATCTAGCTGCTAGAAGTGGTGGAAAGCTAGCATACCCACCCTTACCGAACACAACATCAGGATAAATTCTATACAACTTAATAATTGCAATTATTACCCCGTAAATTGTCTTGAACATATCAGTAATATTAAGCAATGAGAAATATCTCCTAATCTTACCTGCTGGCACTTGGATAAATTCAATATCATTATCAAATAACGCTCTAGGGTTATATTGTGCTGGTGCCATGAAATATAATTTCGGTGGCAATACCTTATTGTTCTTGGCACTATCATAAAGCGACTGAGCTATTGCTATAACTGGATAGAAATGTCCACCCGTACCACCACCTGTAAATAGTATTTTCATATATTTATGTTTTTTGATATTTAGAAACGTTAGCAATTATTCCTGTAGCGGCAAGTGTGATTATTAATGCAGTACCTCCATGACTGACGAATAGTAAGGGCATACCTGAAAGAGGAATAATACCGAGCATTGATGAGATATTCATGAATGACTCTATAATTATTAGTATAGCAATTCCAGAGACAAGAAGTCCACCGAAATCATCCGGTGCCCTAGCAGAAATCTTAATTGATTTAAACAAGAAAAATAAATAAAGCAGAATAAGTCCAACACTACCAATAAATCCGAATTCCTCGGCTCCAACGGCAAATACAGAGTCTCCCATCGGTTCAGGTAAATAACTGAATTTCTGCACACTTTGACCGAAGCCCTTACCAGTGAAGCCACCAGAACCTATAGCAATTAATGATTGCTGAATCTGATAGCCAGATCCTTGTGGATCGCTTGATAAATTGAGATATGTAAGGAATCTCTGTCTAGCATATGGTCTTATATATATAATTGATGACACAGCAATCAGAAGCACAAAAGAAAGTATTGCCAGATCTTTAATCTTGCCACCAGCGATGAAGAGCATTATAAGTCCAGTACCTGCAATAACAACCAATGTATCAGTATCTGATTGAGTTAATAATATTGCACCTAGAATTCCAACAATTACCAAATATGGCAGAATTCCTGTTTTGAAACTGGCGATTTTGTCCTTCATTCCTGATAACCAAGCTGAGAAATATATAATGAATGCGATTTTGAGAAATTCTGATGGTTGAAATGTAATAAATCCCAGATCAATCCATCTAGTTGCTCCACCGTGATGAACTGTTATGAAAGGTATGAATAGAAGTAGATTAATAATAATTGCAGAAATCAAAATATAGAATGAGTACTTCCTTAAATTTCTATAATTGATTTTTGACATTACAAAGAAAGCAATACAACCAATAATCAATCCTATAAATTGCTTGATGGCTACGAGACTATATACAGATTCATTCTTAAGTAATAATCCTAGTGATGCAGAAATAAAAATTAGAAAACCAATACTCGTAAGTAGTATTACAGAAATAAGAAATACTCTATCAATCTTAAGATTTTTGTTCATCAATATTTTGTTTGAAACTATCAATGTCTTTCCTTACTGATTCGAATTCTGGCATATCCTCTATCTTTGATAATCCTAGATACGCCACCAGTTCTAATGTTGGCTTATATAAGAAACTTCTTTGATCACTTGGATTATCAATTTTTTGAATTAGTCCTCTAACTAGTAGATTTCTAATAATAAATTGTGAATTCACACCACGAATATAGTCTATTTCTGGTCTGGATATAGGACCTTGATAAATAATAATCGAAAGTGTCTCAAGTCCTGCCTTGCCAAGATCCTTGGTTAATTCTTCCTTTGTAAGTGACTCGATTAATCCTGATGCGTTTTTGGAAGTTCCCAAGTTTATTTCATCATCATTCTCAATAATAGTAATTCCTCTATTCTCAAGTGATTTCTTGAGTTCAACAATCGAAGCCTTGATTTCATCTTCGGATTTCTTGAGTATATTTGCCAATTTCTTTATTGACACCGGTTCAGCTTTCCAGAATAGTATTGCTTCAATTTGTGATTCTAATTTTAAATCCATAAATATTAATTAATTATACCTTGGAACTCCTATTTCCTTACTTTCCATGTGAATATCAGAGAAATTCTGCTCCTGACTTACATGTATCACACCTTGCTTAACCAACTCGAGCATAGCGAGAAAGCTAACAATTACAGTTACCTTCTCTGCTTTATTAGTAGATCCTGAGAACTCACTAAATTTCATTCTCAATCCCTGTGTAATTCTCTTTGTAAGATTATCTATCATATCCTCAAGGCTTATAACCTTTCTGACAACTGCCTTGGGAATATTTTCTTTCTTCGGTAGAGATTTAATTATGTCCTTTATCGCTTGTACTAATGACAATAGATTCATTGAATCATGTGGAGAGAATACAGGCTCACTAGGTCTTTGCTGACTTTGTTCAAATATAATTTCCTTACCAAATAAATTTGTAACGTTGATACTTGCATCCTTTATTCTCTTGTATATTTTCAATCTAGTTTCAAGGTCATGAATTCCCTCTTCCTCCTCTTCGGTCAATGTTAATGCTGGCAAAAGAGATTTGGACTTTATTAATAGTAATGTAGATGCAATGAGTATAAAATGAGCAGAATCGCCCATAGGTAACTTCTCGAAGTTCTGAATATGGGCTATGAAGTCATCTGTGACCTGAGATAGAGCTATGTCGTTTATAAATAATTTCTTCTTCTCAACAAGGGAAAGTAATAGGTCGAGAGGACCTTCGAAAACTTGGGTTTTGATCTTGAATTGATCAGGCATTGGTATATTGTAGCAGA
>CAZOGG010000064.1:0-4354 GCA_964579565.1 uncultured Candidatus Saccharibacteria bacterium
TTGTCCCCAATGACAGTGAACGCTTGTTCACTTATAATATAGTAATGCCAGAATCAAGAACTATATTACACATGGACGGAGACGCATTCTTTGTTGGCGTTGAAGTTGCCAAGAATCCCAAGTTAAGGGGTTTACCTGTTGTTACAGGACAAGAGAGAGGAATCGTATCTGCGCTGTCTTATGAAGCCAAGGCTCTAGGAGTTACAAGAGGCTTGCCTATATTTCAACTCAAGAAATTATTCCCACAAGTTATTGTTCTTCCTGGTGATTATTCTAGTTACATAAGATACTCTCAATCCATGTTCGATATCGTTCGTCGATATGCAGATGATGTAGAAGAATATAGTATCGATGAATGCTTCGCGGATCTTACTGGTCTAGATAAACCACTTAAGATGTCATATTTGCAAATCGCAGAAAGAATTAAAAAGGAAATAAAAGATGAGCTCGACTTATCTGTTTCTATTGGATTAGCTCCAACCAAGGTATTATCAAAGATTGCATCTAAATGGATTAAGCCTAATGGTCTGACTGTTATTGATCACACTAAGATCGAGGATTTCTTGAAGGATGTATCTATAGGCAAGGTTTGGGGTATTGGGCGTAGTACTTCGGAGTTATTGGTTAGAAAGGGAATTAAGACTGCATTTGACTTTCACTCCAAGAGTAATGATTGGGTCAGGGAGAATTTAGCCAAGCCTTATGAAGTTATATGGCATGAAATTCACGGGAAATTAATAAATAGTGTAGATCCCAATCCTAAACTAGAATATTCTTCAATACAGAAGACTAGATCATTTCATCCTACAAGCAATGACGAGGTATTCCTATTCTCTCAATTATCCAAGCATATCGAGGATGCATGTGCTAAGGCCAGACATTTCAATCTTCTTACAAAAAGAGTTTCAATATTTCTCAAATCAAGAAATTTCGAGTATTTCACAATTTCATTCGATATTATTAATGCAACAAATGCTCCTGAAATTATAATCAAGCTTTCTAGAGAACATTTCCATAGAATTTATAATAAGGAAATTATATATAGAACAACAGGAGTTAGACTTTATGAATTAGTTTCAAATGAAATTAATCAGAAGGACTTGTTCGGCAATAATATTAAGTCAGACAAATTCGAATTAATACATAAGCATATAGATTCAATAGAAGACAAATATGGAAAGAGAATGGTCTATCTTGCTTCTACTCATAATGCTATCAAATACAGTAATGATAAGTCAGAAGGCACAGATGCTGATGACTTGGATAGAGATTTGCTGTTTCTATAGTGCTATAATATTAGTCATGACAACTATTATTTCATTGTTTAAAAAGTATCAATTTATTATTTGGAGTTTGATTGCAGTAAGTGCTCTAGTCGCAAGTATTGAATTATCAACAGGAAGATCTCTATTTGGTCCTGATGGCAAGTTCGGCTGGTGGGAAAGTGATGTTTGGAGTAGCGAGAATTCACAAAGAGTAGCAGATGCATATTCTTTCTCTCACATAATTCATGGAATACTATTCTACGCTGTTCTATCACTTCTATCTCGTAAATTTCCAAAATTGATACCGATGAAATATCGATTCTTAATCGCTCTGCTATTGGAGGCGGGTTGGGAGCTTCTAGAGAATTCACCATTGATAATTAATAGATATAGGTCAGTCACAATATCACTTGGATATGTTGGTGACAGTGTTCTCAACTCTGTAGCAGATGTGCTGATGGTTGCAATTGGATTTGCAATTGCCAGATATTCTAAGGTTTGGTTCAGTATTGTGCTTATAATTGTCTTTGAAGTCGGTTGTCTATTGTGGGTTCGTGATAATCTAACATTAAATGTAATTATGCTAGTTAAGCCTGTGGAATCCATTAAGGTATGGCAGAGTGTAGGGCATGAGGGTTTAATTGAATAATCTATTTCAATTTATATTCTCCGTTTATTTCCTCAATAATGTTATTAATTTCTAGTACAGAGATAATTCCAGTAAATTCTCTAACATTAATTCCACTTCTATTTATTAATTGTTCACTCGTATGCGGTTCTATTGATAGATAGTCAATTATGGTCTTTTGATTATGGGTTAATTCAGGAAATAATTTGCTTTGTATTGTTTGATCTTCTGATTTTGCCATATCTAACATTTCAAGAATATCATCGGAGGATCGTATAACCTTAGCACCTTTGCTTATTAGCATATTTGGTCCATCAGAAAGCTTGGAATATATTTGTCCTGGCACTGCACCAACATCACGATTGTAGTCTGTTGCTAATTTCGATGTTATTAGAGTTCCTGATACTAATTCTGCTTCAATTACTATAACTGCATGCGACATTCCTGCCATCAATCTATTTCTCTTGGGAAATGTCCATAATGCACTTGCTTGATTGTTCTCGAATTCGGAAATTAAGGCTCCGCCTGAGTACACTATCTCTTCAGCAAGCTTGATATTTGTTCTTGGATACAGAATGTCCTTGTTCAGACCTGATCCAGGAAATGCGATAGTCTGAATACCATTGTCTATGGCGGTTCTGTGAGCTAGAGAGTCTATACCAAGTGCTAGTCCAGAGACTATGCATATGTCATGACCCTTCAATCCTGATATGAGCTTAGTACATACTTCCTTACCATAACTTGAATGTCGCCTAGCCCCTACAATACATAGAGTTCTAGTTCCTTTGTTAGGTAATTTGCCAATAATATTGAGTTTTGTTGGTGGATCATTGATTTCATTTATTAAAGAAGGGAATTCATCCTTATATATTGTATAGATATTGTCCATTATATTTAGTCTAGATTAATAAAGTTTCATTATATCAGATATTAATGATTAAGATGAAAATTTTATACAATATGATAGTATTATCTACATGTTAGACATTAAATTCATTAGGGAAAATAAAGAGGTGGTTCAAAAGGGCGCAGAGAAGAAGCATGTCAAAATCAATATTGACGAGCTTATTAGCGCTGATGACAGAAGAAGAGAGTTATTAACTATTATCGAGAAGAAGCGTTCCGAGCAGAACTACATAAGTGACAAGATTCCAAGTGCAACTCCAGAAGATAGACAGAAGATGATAAACGATATGAAGGTGGTTAAGGAATCTCTACAGAAAGACGAAGAATCACTCAAGGAAACAATGAAATTATGGCAAGAGCTAATGCTTAGAGTTCCTAATATTCCCGATATGTCTGTTCCAGAAGGTGATACTGATAAGGATAATCAAGAGATTAAAGTATGGGGTGATAAGCCTAAATTTGATTTCGAACCTAAGGATCATGTAGAGTTGATGACCAAACTTGGTATGGTGGATTTCGAAAGAGGATCCAAGGTACATGGATTTCGAGGATATTTCCTTATGGGTGAAGGAGCTAGATTGTCATTTGCTATCTGGCAATATGCTATGGAATTCTTCTCCAACAAGAAATTCATTCCAGTTATATCTCCAGCTATAGTTCGTAAGGCTAATCTATACGGTACAGGTCATCTTCCTGGTGATGTAGAAGACTTCTATATGACTCAAGACGGCGATGCGCTAGCTGGTACTGCTGAAGTTCCACTTATGGCATTTCATAGTGATGAGGTATTGGAAATGAAAGATCTACCTAAGCGATATCTAGGATTCTCACCATGTTACAGAAGAGAGGCAGGTGCGCATAGTAAGGATGTTAAGGGACTAATAAGAGTTCATGAATTCTATAAATTCGAGCAATTAGTATTATGTGAAGCCAGTCACGAAATGTCTGTTGCTGTGCATGAAGAGATTAATCGCAATACAGAAGAATTCATAGAGTCATTGGGTATACCATATCATACCGTATTGAATTGCGGTGGAGATCTTGGTCTTGGTCAGGTCAAGAAATACGATATTGAATTATGGGTTCCAAAGGAGAATACATATAGAGAGATTTCATCCGCATCATATTTCCATGATTTCCAGACAAGGAGACAAAATATTCGATACAAGGATGCTGATGGTAAATTGAGATACGCTCACTCATTGAATTGTACTGCTATACCAACTCCTAGAATTCTAGTATCTCTAGTAGAGAATTATCAGCAAGCAGATGGAACTATCAAGATTCCTGAAGTATTACAAAAGTACATGGGTAAAGCTGTCATTCAATAATGAATAGACGATCAAAGATTCTACAATCACCGAAATTAATAGAGAAAAAGCGGGCTAAACTTGTAAAGATTACGCTTGTTTATTCATTATGTTGTCTTGTGTTTATTTCAGGAATATTCTTCACATTAAGACTTGATAGCTTACAGATTACAAAGATAAATTCTAATGTCGCATATTCATCTGAGATAACAGACAAGGTAAATTCAATTCTGAATGATAGTTAT
>CAZOGG010000065.1:0-2774 GCA_964579565.1 uncultured Candidatus Saccharibacteria bacterium
TTCACGATGACTCCTTTCTTTGTTGATTTCCCTTTGGCTGCTGGCATGATGCCGGGGGCCGGGATTCACGAAATATTATTTTTTCCGACACTGACACCGACATTGGGCGGTCCGTTGTTCATGGCGCCTTTCTGGCAAATTGAAGACTGAATCCAGTCTTCTGCTCCTTGAGATAGCTTTGTTTCGTCCGTTGTGTAGATCTGCACTATGCAGGTACGTTATGGGGCGAGAGCTTCTCATCTGCACATGAGTATAGCATATCTAAATTTTTTGTCAAGTACTTTTAACTTTATATAAAAGTTATACTTTATACCATGTCGCACAATCTAAAGGATTTGAAAACTGATTTTCTACAATATACTGAGATAGAAAAGGGTCGAAGTCTCAATACTGTCCGTAATTATGATCAATATTTAAGCCGTTTTCTGGATTATACTAAGATAAAGGACCCCAAAGATATAACTGATAATAAAGTACGAGATTTCCGTATTTGGCTCAATAGACAAGAGGCAAAAAAGGAGAAAGGTATGGCCCCTGCCACATTAAAGAAGCGAACTCAGAACTACTATTTGATTGCTCTTAGAGCATTTCTCAAGTATTTAGCCAGACAGGGCATTAATTCCCTTGCTCCAGACCGAATTGAGCTAGCAAAAGTACCAGAGAGATCACTAGATTTGATTACAATTGAAGAATTAGAGCGATTATTGAAGGCTCCTGACTTAACAACATTAAGAGGATTAAGAGATAAGGCAATGCTTGAGCTACTTTTCTCTACTGGACTTCGTATTTCTGAACTTTGTGCCCTGCCCCGCGATATAAATCTAAAATTAGATGAAATGTCAGTTCGTGGTAAGGGTGAGAAAGTTAGAGTTGTCTTCATTTCTGACGATGCAAGGACAGCTGTACAGAAGTATTTAGATAAAAGAGATGATATGGACGATGCCCTGTTCGTTCAAATTCTAGGAAAAGGAAATGAAAAAATGGCCCAGAAAAAGGATTCACTCAGAATAACTCCACGTTCAGTCGAAAGAATAATCAAGCAATACGCCATAAAGTGTGGAATTTCCAAGAAAGTTACTCCCCATGTTATTCGACATAGCTTTGCAACGGATTTATTAAGAAATGGTGCCGATCTTCGCTCTGTTCAGATGCTACTTGGTCATGCAAATATTAATACTACCCAGATTTATACACATGTTACTGACGGTGAACTAAGGAAAATCCATAAGAAATTCCATAGGAAAAGTGAATAATTCCTAATCATCTGCTAATATTAGTGAATGAGAATAATATGCTGGAATGTAAATGGTATTCGCGCCAATGTAAAAAAGGGTGGATTTGACTGGTTTCTACAACAATCCCCCGATTTCTTCTGCCTACAGGAGACCAAGGCACATCCAGAACAATTGGAAGAAGGAATAAGGAATCCAATAGGATATTACTCGTATTTTGACCATTCCAAGTTAAAGAAAGGATACAGTGGAGTTGCTATATATCCCAAGATTAAGCCAGATACTGTGGAATATGGATTCGGCAAGGAGAAATTAGATCAAGAAGGCAGATTTCTAGCCCTATTTTACGATGACAAGAAGATTCTGGGTAATAAATTTGTATTAATTACCTGCTACTTCCCTAACGGTGGCGGTGGCCAAGAAAGATTAGCATTTAAAATGGAGTTCTATGATGAATTCCTAAGGTATATTAACAAACAAAGGAAAGCTGGATACGAAATAATATTCTGTGGTGATGTAAATACAGCACATACTGAGATAGATCTAGCAAGACCAAAGGAGAACGAAAAGAATACAGGATTCCTTCCTGAGGAAAGAAAGTGGATTGATGAAGTTATTAACAGTGGATATTTAGATATTTTTAGACAAATAAATCCAGGAAAAAAAGATCAATACACATGGTGGGATATGAAAACATTTGCAAGAGAAAGAAATGTTGGCTGGAGAATCGATTACTTTTTCATAAGTGGTAAATTAGAAGACAAAGTCAAAAAAGCCAATATTATCAACACAATTTATGGTTCTGATCACTGTCCTATTGAATTAATTTTCAATAATAATTAATGTCCTTTATAAAGGACATGAGTTATCCACAGTTTTGTTTGTAATGTCCTTTACATGTCTTTTATGCTTGCTATAATAATCCCAGATCAGTTGAGTTATTAACCAAGGAGTAATTTAACGCCTGATCTTTGAATCTTAAGGGGTAGTATTGTTATCATTTTGAAATTCTTTTTCAGAGTTGACGACCCTTCGTTAGGCCTAGTTGAGGCATTGCATATTTTCACAATTTTTTTAAGTTCCTGTTGGAACACTTGTTTGTAGGAAATTTTATGCACCCCCTCCCTAGTTTGCTTGAGTAGTGGTCAGTTATTGAGGATCTTTGATCTCTTCTAGATCATGTTGGTCCCTCTGGTTCGTATGAATTTCACACAACCGCAGCCGTTTTGTTCGGTTCTCTCATTTTCTAACCTGAGACCCGTCCATTTGGATGCGGTTGATTTGTATTTAAATATTAAAATGGCTCAATAGAGCCATATAATAATGTTTCATGTGAAATATACCTGCAATGTTAATCATGAAACATGGTATTTCTTGTGTATCTCCTCTATATTCTTGTTCTCAAACTCATCTTTCTTGTTTCTACCCATTTCTGCTAGCTTTATTAGTTGATCTATTGGCATTTTAACCATTTCCATGGCTCTATTATCTAAGTACTCTGATGTGTTTAGTAGCGGATTATCAAGTACTTCCTCCATGAGT
>CAZOGG010000065.1:2784-4219 GCA_964579565.1 uncultured Candidatus Saccharibacteria bacterium
GCAGGACAAAACCAATCTTTGGCCCAGGTGTTTCATGTGTAACATCCATTATCCTTTTACCGTCAATCTTGAGCATTGCAACAGATATAGGGTCTCTAAGGGCTTCTTCAATCATAGATTGGTATTTCC
Source organism: uncultured Candidatus Saccharibacteria bacterium (assembly GCA_964579565.1). GTDB lineage: Bacteria > Patescibacteriota > Minisyncoccia > Phycocordibacterales > PALSA-1337 > CAIOGI01. The sequence continues at coordinate 2,914 of CAZOGG010000065.1, forward strand.
TTAGTCTATATGGACTTTCCTTAGGTCTACCAGTGCCCACTCTGTCACATATTCTTATATTCATTAGATCCCATATGTTTTCACGACCTACATTGTTAATCATTCTTCGTACAGCGGATAGGGAAATAGTCTCTGTATCAGAGAAAAACATATGCCATCTAACCATTTTTGTTACCTTTTCTACTATTTTGGTAGAGAATTTTAATCTTTCCAGTATCTTTTTGGTTACACGTGAACCAACCACTTCATGGCCATAGAATGTGAATTGACTTGTTTCATGTGAAATCCTTCTTGTTTCTGGCTTTGATATATCGTGAAATAGGGCAGAAAGCCTTATTTCCAGTGACCAGCCTTTGTCTGCTGAATGCTGCACAGTTCTCAATAGATGCTCCCATACATCATATGCATGAGCTTGATTCTGCTCAATATTCTTTGTCTTGATCAATTCTGGTAATACAAATTCCAAAACACCGAGCTTATCCATCAATTCAATGCCGTATTTAGGGTTATTGGACATTATAATTCTTACGAATTCATCTCTGATTCTCTCTATAGATATCTGCTTTAATAGGCTAGAATGGCTAATTATAGCCTTTTCTGTATCAATGTTAATCGTGAAACCTAATTCGGAGGATAGTCTTATTGCTCTTAATATTCTAAGAGCATCTTCCTTGAACCTATCGCTAGGATTTCCCACAGCTTTGATGACTTTGTCCTTTATGTCCTTTAATCCACCAAACAAATCAACTATGTCTTTAATTGATCCATCGGATAAACTTATTGCAATCGAATTAATTGTGAAATCACGTCTCTTGAGATCGTCATCAATACTTTTGCTGAATTGAACATTGTCAGGGTGTCTATGGTCAGTATATGAGCTCTCAAGGCGATATGGAGTTATCTCTACTATTTTTAATTTCTCATTTTCAGTATTTTCATTTACTACACCAACAGTACCGTACTGATTCTCGTAAAATGTCTTGGGGAATAGGGGAATTATCTGCTCAGGGGTTGCATTTGTTGTTATATCCCAATCTTTAGGTGTTCTGCCAAGTAGTATATCTCTAGTGCATCCACCCACTAGGAAAGCCTCGAAACCCGCTTTCTCGATGGTCTCGACTATATCTACTATTTCCTTGGGTATTACTTGGTCTTTCATGCTATGATTGTAGCAATAATGCCATGTTTTTCATAGTTTTGGTATAGGCATTGTAAAAAGATAGTATTTAGGTAATATGTGAATATTGCGCTCGTGGTGAAATGGATATCATGCCGGTCTTCGGAACCGTTGTTGGGGGTTCGAATC
>CAZOGG010000066.1:0-4025 GCA_964579565.1 uncultured Candidatus Saccharibacteria bacterium
GTCGACACTTGTCGGCGGTTTTCTTTTATTTCACAAACACTTCCCCATCGAAGCCTTTAGACCTTACAAAACTATTATCCTTATACATAATCGCATACTCAAATTTATACTTTTCAATAAATTTATTGGGATTCACAAAGAACAAGCAAGTAGCAAGAGCATCTGCAATAATCGCCTCATCAGCAATAACCCAAACGGCACTTATGTTTACCGGTGAAGACAAAGTCCTCGGATTAATAATATGATTAAAGCTATTCCAGACTCGCCTATTCCCCGCAGAACAACATATACTCTGTCCTGATTTCAGATTACACACACCAATTACTTGCTCTAGATTATTAGGATTCTCAAGTCCAACCTTCATTTCATTATTATTTCTATAATAAATATCACCTCCAGCATCCACACAATATTGCTTATGACCTTTGTCTTCAATTAACTTTGAAATTATGTCTACCAAATAGCCTTTGCCCGCTGCGCCAAAATCAAGCATTACTGGTTTCTTAATCTTTAACTTTGGATATTTGTATTCTATAGCTTCTTCCCAAGTGGGAGGCATTGATAATTCTTTCTTCTGTTGAAGACTGTAATCAGCATCGTATCCAGCATCAGAAATTAAATTACCTATGAGTGGCGTTACAAGTCCATCTGTTTTTAAATATATATCATGATAAATCTCAAACATTTTCCTAGCATCTTCTGGTAAGACATACTCACCTGCTTTCTGAGACATCTCAGTAACTAGAGAATCTGATCTGAATCTAGAATAATCCTTATCAAATACATCAATACGCTCTCTAATATTAGAAAAAAGTAAATCACTTTCTGATTTACTTAATTCTTGATATATATCAATCTGCCACTGAGTCCCTATGGCGTCGAAATTATATCTTGGCTTGAGATCTGATCTTTGAGATTGCATTATTGAAACCAATTGAAGTTAGAGATGATCCAGAAACCTTATCTAATTTAACTTCTGAAATGTTCTTGCCAATTACCAAGGTCTTGTAATTATCTGTAAATATCTTCATGTATTTCTTTGATACATCATCACCAGGCTTTGCGACAGAGACAATTTCAGTTACAACATTATTCGCCAATGTCACTGTTACATCAATTTCATCAGGACCACCAGGAGACATATATGAGCCAGTTGAGGTATATACTCCATCTTTGTAATTAGCAGCGATATTTGCATCTTCGAGAGTAGTTGGTTGTTGTTGCACAACTATATCATCGTCATCCTTACCAGCGAAGACTGCAACAACGGCAACTAGTATTACTACTAATACACCAATGATTAAACCTGTCTTTTTTGTTTGATTTTGTGATTCCATATTTAATTATTTTTATTTTCAATAGAAAGTATATCAGAACCATTCATAAAGACAACGAATAGAGCAATTGCTAATCCTATATCTCTAATAGCAGTCTCACTGTATCCAACACTGAATGCAATTTCTATTAAATGTAACGACAGAAGCAAGGCAGATAATCTAACTTTCCATCCAATAAGCAACATAATAGTAAATACAAGCTCAAAGCTAGCATTCAGATATACCAAGGTAGTTGCACTTAATCCAGATAGATTGACAGCGAAATCTGGAACATAAGCAACCCAGAACCCAGTATTTCTGAACTGTTCTATACTAAACCACAATACAATAGCACCCATGCCGAACCTTAGAACACTTGATGCATATTTCTCTAAATTAAAAATGTATTTTTGCATGTATACATTATACACTATTAGTTTTATAATATTATTAATGAAATATATCAAAATACTTTCTGTGCTTTTGGTATCTGCATACTTTATCTATTATATTAATAGCTATACGGAATGGCATTTCCTAGATTCTGTGAATTTAATATTCCATGAAGCTGGTCACACTATATTCTTTTTCTTGGGAAATTTCTTCAGAGTACTTGCTGGCAGCTGGTTTCAAATTTCATTGCCATTATTTATTTCAATCTATTTCTATTGGAATCAACAGTTCGTCTCAGCATCTATGTGTTTAATGTGGGTAGGACAGAATATGATGAATGTTTCAATCTATGTTAAGGATGCAATATTAATGCAATTGCCATTATTGGGTGGAGATTCAGTAATTCACGATTGGAATTTCATATTGAATGAGCTTAATTTACTTAAATTCACACCCGACATTGCATCCATTTTCTATTATTGTGGAATACTATTCATTATGATCGGAATACTTTCTGCTGTGTATTTCTCAATCAGTAACTATGATGAGGAATCATCCGTGCAAACCTATTTGTAATTCATAAAGTCTCTTATACTCACCTCCCTCAATCAACAATAGCTGTTGATGTGTTCCTGATTCTATTATTTTGCCTTCCTTAAATACTAGTATCTGATCAGCCTTTCTCACTGTACTTAGTCTATGTGCAATTATAAATGTAGTCTTACCTTTCATTAATTCATCCAGTGATTCTGTAATGATTCTTTCTGATCCTGCATCCAATGCTGAAGTAGGCTCATCAAGAATTAATATTCTAGGATTTCTAAGCATTGCACGAGCGATAGCTACTCTTTGTTTCTGACCAACTGATAGCTTAACACCTCTTTCACCAACGATTTGTTCCCATTTGCTTGGGAATTTCTCTATGAAATCAAGTGCATGAGCCCTCTTTGCAGCCTCTCTAACCTGCTCATCTGTAGCGAGGAAATTTCCATATTTAATATTCATTAATATTGTATCGTTAAATAGAACAACCTCTTGAGGTACAACAGCAATTTGCTGTCTTAGTGTCTTTAAATTTACTTTCTTTATATCATGACCATCTATTAGAACTTCACCTTTACTTGGGAAATGATATGCAGAAATTAAATCTATTAGAGTACTCTTACCAACTCCACTTTCACCAACAAGTGCAATTACCTGACCACCCTTAGCTGAGAAGCTAATATTCTCAAGTACTTGCTTGCCCTTCTCATATTGGAAATGTACATTCTTCAATTCTATATCTCCTTTCAAATCTAATTTAATTGAGTCCTTACTTTCATATGGTTCAGTTTCCAATTCTAGAATCTTCTCAGTTTCTTGAATATTTACAATTCCATTCTGTATTGTTTGCCAATTACGAGCAATGACGATAAATGGACCGAATACCATAGCGGCATAAGTATTGAATGCTATTAATTCTCCAATTGTCATACTTCCTTGTTGAATATAGTAAATTGAAATCAGAAATATAATCACCTGAGTAGCTAGAATAGTCATTCTCTGCAATAGAGTTAGACTTCCCCACAAATTCGTTAATTTCATCCACAATGGCACAGCGCTCTTCATCTTTGTTGAGAGCCTTTCCCTTTCATAATCTTCAGCACTTGCCTGCTTTATTGCAAGGGCATTCTCTACAACTCCGAATGATTCTCCGAATACGAAATTCAATACATCCCAATATTCTTTCTGATATCTTGTTGTGTTCTTAATCTTAGTAGAGAAAATGAAAATATAAATAATAATTCCAAGAAGAAGAAATAGAGCAAGAACTGGCTTCAAGTAGAATGCAACACCAAATGCAATAACAATACTCAATATTTGTGGACTTAGATCAATAACTATTCTTCCTGCTATTGTTTCTAGTGCACTAGCTGCTGTATTTATCTTGCTACTTATTTCCCCAATCTTATTTGTCTTATGAAATGAAACGGGTAGAAGTAGGAGATATCCGAATCCTTTACTGAGATAATCAAGCCAAATAACATTTGAGAACTTCTCACTTAAGATGTTTATTTTCCAGTCTAGAATATATGTAATTAATTGTATAATTGCCCATATTGTAAGTAAGAATAAATATACAGGAACAAAATATGAGAAGACATTTATCTTCTCGCTACTTGTTATTACATCGAAGAATCTACCAACTATATATGGCACAATTCCATTGCCTATTGCAGATAGAATTCCCATAATACTGAGCACTATAATTTCCTTTCGGTATTGGCTAATGTACTTTAGCAGCACCTTAAGTCCTGTATATAGATTTTCTTTATT
>CAZOGG010000067.1:0-3975 GCA_964579565.1 uncultured Candidatus Saccharibacteria bacterium
TTGAGATATGGTTATCTGAGGTCCGATAATGAAATCGTATGATTCAAATGCAGTATAAGCAACTATTACTATGGAAATAATAGAGATTAGTGATACTTTAATTAGTCTTTTGGTACTTTCACGATTGATCACTTGTTGGATTGTTTAAGCTATTATCTGAATCTGTATTATCCATTGAACCTGCTGAGGAATCAACCTCTGCAACACCGTATACCTCTCGAGGCTTAGATCCATTGGCTGGTCCTACTACTCCTTTCTCCTCTAGCAAGTCTATAATCTTAGCAGCTCTTGAATATCCTATACCAAGCTTTCTCTGTAGCCATGATGTTGATGCCTTACCGCTTGATATTACTATTTCTCTTGCTTGTTCTAATAATTCATCTTCGTCACCAAGATCTGCACTATCAGAATCGAAGTTGGCTTCGAATATTGCGTCCTTCCCAGGTTCATTAGCTGTAAGATTGATCTCACTCATTATCTCATCCTTATATGTGTCTGATAGGTATTTAACTACCTTTTTAACCTCAGTTTCTGTGATGTAAGCAGATTGTAGACGTTGTGGCTTGGCCATTTCACCACCTAGATATAGCATATCTCCAGCTCCTAGTAGCTTCTCGGCACCTCCAGTATCTAGTATTGTTCTTGAATCTATCTGTGAAGACACTTGCAATGCAACTCTGGTAGGGATGTTAGCCTTAATTAGTCCTGTAATAACATTTACACTTGGTCTCTGTGTTGAAACTATTAGGTGAATACCGATAGCGCGACTCATTTGTGCAAGTCTAACTATTGCTGACTCTAGCTCTCTTGGATATGTCTGCATAATATCAGCCAATTCGTCTAGAACGATAACTATATATGGCATTGATTCTGGTAATGGTGTTTCAGAATCCTTGTTTTTCTTTTTGTTCTCTACAGCTGGACTAACAATGTTCTTGTGATATGAATCTATGTCTCTAACACTGCATTTCTCAAGTAGATCGTATCTTCTACTCATTTCCTTAGCAGCCCATTTCAATGCAAGTATTGCTTTCTTGGCATCTGTGATAACTGGTGTTAATAGGTGTGGAATCTTGTTATATAGGGTAAGCTCAACTCTCTTGGGGTCAATCATTATAAACTTCATGTTCTCAGGAGAGTTTCTGAATAGAAGGGAATTGATTATCGCGTGTATTGTTACTGATTTACCTGAACCTGTTGCTCCTGCTATAAGCATGTGAGGAGCCTTGGCTAGGTTTGAGAAGTATGATTTACCTGATATTCCTTTACCAAGGGAAATTAGAAGAGGCTTCTCAGATTCCTGATACTCCTCTGAACCCAATAGGGTAGCAAGACCAACAGTAGTCTTTGTTGTATTTGGTATTTCGATACCAACAAGAGACTTACCTGGAATTGGAGCTTCAATACGAATAGGGTGAGCAGCTAGTGCTAGTGCCAAGTCATTGTTCAATGCCACTATCTTTGATAGTTTGACTCCTTCTGCAGGCTTAAGTGCGTATCTGGTTACTGATGGTCCGATTGAGATCTCGTCCATTTCAACACTGATTCCGAAGTTCTGAAGTGTTCTTTTAATTATATTTGCATTGGCCTTGATATCTCCTGTTTCTGCTTTACCCTTATCTCTTTCAAGTAAAGTAAGTGGGGGAGGAACGAAAGGTGAAAGACTATAAGATGATACCATCTTTATCTCACCCTCTTCGTCTTTATTTATCTTCTCTGGTTTCTTCTTTTGTTCTTGATTATTGGATTGTTGAACATCTTTCTTTGTCTTGTCTTCAACATCTTGTACTGCCTTATTGATTTTATTATCAGATTCTTCTTCTGATATTTCCTTATCCTCCTCTGATTCTAATTCCATTTCATTTCTCTTGAACCAATTCCAGAATTTCAAGTGTTCAACTGTGAAATGAATATCTAGAACTAGAAGTACTGATATCGCTATAAACGACATAAGTATAATTGCTGTAGCATATACATCTAGAAGCGATACAAGAGGCGAAGATATCCATCTACCGAATACACCACCTTGATGTACAACAAGTAGATCAATTAGTCCCAAGCCAGAGAAAAAGAATAGAAGAATACCAATAAGCTTTGCCGCATCGAAGTCCCGCTTCTCTCCCTTAAGGAATGACACTGCCAACATCACAAAGGAAATGGGTAGAAGGAAATAACCAAATCCGAACCATGCCTTAAGGAAATTATAAACATACTTACCAACTGGATCAGCTAAGTGAAATGGAGCCAATATTGATAATAAAGCTCCAACAAAAAATAATATTGAGAATACCGCTTGTAGAGTTTCCTTTTTTACATCTGTCTTAAGCTTGAATTTATCTACTGGAGATTCCTTGATTTTCTTCTTTATTGCCATTCAATAATAATAACATATGTATTGCGTGAATACATGGAATCATGTCATGTTGATGTATAAACTTTGCATAAGGACACTGACTTTTATATAATAGACATGTAATTGAAAAGACAAATGCTAAGAGACAGTGCTATAAGACATTAAATGAGACATAAAATAAAGGTCAAAATATAAAAGACATGAAGGACATATACAATAATCACAGAGATATAGGACTATTTAATAATGGTGATTATCTAGTGTTTTCTTTTAAAAAGACAGAGAGAATTGTATCGGCCATCTACCTTATCACAAGTCTTATAAAGGACAGTGAGCCTCTTAAGTGGGAGCTCAGAGAGGCTAGTATGTCTCTAATATCACTTATCGCGTCTCTTAATGGATCAGAGACTGTTGATAAGAATATTATGTTTCAGAATTATTTCTCCACATCAGTGCAAGTCATGTCATTCCTAACAATATGCAATAAATCTGGTCATATTTCAGAGATGAATTACTCAGTTATTGTAAAGGAAATTGAGTCATTATTAAATTTCCTAAAGGAACAATCAAGGATTGCTACTCATTCAGCAGGATATATTCTATCGGACAGTTTCTTCGAGACTGATCATGTTGCATCTATCACAAGATCAACAAACAGCGCTTCTAGCATTGTAAAGCAACCTACAGTTAAAAAGGACACAATTGTTGAGATAAAGGACAGAAGGAATTCTAGAAAGGACTCGATCCTTAACTTACTTAAGACAACATCAAATTTAACCGTTAAGGACTTCGTCAAGGTCATACCGGACTGTAGTGAGAAGACCATTCAGAGGGAGCTAATTAGCTTAGTTGAGAGTGGTGTAATTGTAAGGAAGGGGGAGAGAAGATGGAGTACTTATTCACTTGTTTAGTTCGACCACATAATCGCATCATCTTTTTGACTTTTTTGACTATTTAGTATAGTATACAAGGGTGATTTCTAGTCCTGAAAAGCTAGTTATCCACATAACTTTTTTGCAGTTATTTTACCTATCAAGGTATAATGAACTGTGAGGTACTTTGACAATATAATATGTGTATAAATTTTCCGGATTTCCTTATTCAGTCACGGTTAGTAAATGGCTAATTACAGACTTAATCCCCTCGAAGCTACTTTTTCTGGCTCGTGTCGATAATATATGAGCAGAAAAAATAGTGATAGTTTAGATTATCAGTTTATTAGTTAAGAGTTCGCATTAGATAGAGGTACTTCAAAACATTATTAATTAAAAGAAGTATTTTTATCTTAATTATAAACATTATTATGAAGAAAATTTTAATCGCAAGTATTGTTGCATTGACAGTAGCGCTTGTAGGAGCAGCTTCTGCAAACGCAGCATTCAACACAAACCTAAGTGTTGGTAGTACAGGTTCAGACGTAGCTGCATTACAAACATGGCTAATTAGTAAGGGATTCAGTATTCCTTCAATAGCTTCAGGTGTAGCAACACCAGGTTACTTTGGACAGCAAACAAAGGCAGCAGTTATTGCTTACCAGGCTAGTGTAAAGCTTCCTACAACAGGATTCGTAGGACCACTTACACGAGGTTTACTAAATGGAGGTACAACAGGAACACCAGTAG
>CAZOGG010000068.1:0-3966 GCA_964579565.1 uncultured Candidatus Saccharibacteria bacterium
CCCACTTGCGCGGGCGACAGTTTTCAAGACTGTTCCATTAGACCACTCTGGCACCCATCCGTCAAGCACACACTAAGATTATATAGTCAATATGTATTTAATGCAAATACTAAAAAATATATAACTATAGAGATACTCTCATATTTTGCTAGAATTTTCAACATGCAGTACACTGTTAGTATGAAAATCATGGGAATTGACTATGGGACAAAGAGAATTGGGGTAGCTTTCTCAGATGAAGGTATGCAGTTCGCAATACCATCAGAAGTAATACATAACTCCAAGAATTTATTGACTGAGATAAAAGAAGTAGCAGATAAGAATTATGTTAAGGAAATTGTGATGGGGGAGTCGAAGAATTATAAGGGTGAGCCAAACAACATTATGGCCGAGAGTCTTAATTTCAAAATGGACTTAGAGAAAATGGGATTCAAGGTCTATCTTGAACCAGAATTCATGACAAGTGTTAATGCAGAGAGACTACAGGGCAAGAATGATATGCTGGATGCTTCTGCGGCTGCACTTATACTGCAGAGCTTTCTTGATAAAAGGCAATCGAAAGTATAGTATAACAGTATGATTACATATGATGATTTCGCTAAGGTAGAAATAAGGGCGGGGAAGATAATTTCAGCTGAGAAAATCCCTGATACAGATAAGCTATTGAAGCTTATGGTGGATTTCGCTGAGGAGAAGCCAAGACAGATTGTCTCTGGTATATCTACATACTTTCCAGATCCAGCTGTTCTTGTTGGTAAGACATGTATGTTCGTTACAAATCTTGAACCAAGAACAATAAAAGGATTTGAGAGTAATGGTATGTTATTCGCATTATCAACAGCAGAAGGCAACTTCTCTTTACTTGAACCTAATTCTACGATTCCGGTAGGCACCAAGGCAAAATAAAATGTCATTCATTTCATCTCTGCTCGATCCACTTACAATTATTAAGACACTTGGCTTAATAGGTGTTGTTCTTATTGTCTTTGCTGAATCTGGCTTGTTCTTCGGATTCTTTCTTCCTGGGGATTCACTATTGTTCACTGCTGGATTCTTGGCATCACAAGATTTAATTTCCATCTGGGGATTACTTATTCTGTGCTTTATCGCTGCTGTAGCGGGGGATAGTGTGGGTTATATGTTCGGCAAGAAGACAGGTCCAATGATATTTAATAAAGAGGACTCGCTATTCTTTAAGAAGAAGCATGTGGAGAAGGCTCGTGACTTCTATGATAAATACGGCAAGAAAACAATAGTATTTGCTCGATTTATACCAATTGTTAGAACATTCGCTCCTATTGTGGCAGGTGTTGCTCAGATGAATTATCGAGTTTTTATTTCATATAACATAATAGGTGGATTTATATGGACTTGGGGAATGTTAGGTCTCGGATATCTTCTTGGAAATATAATTCCAGATGCAGAGAAGTATTTAACTCCTATAATTCTATTTATTATATTCGCTTCATTTATACCCGCTATTGTTGAATACTACAAATCAAAAAAGATGTTATAATATTTGGTAAATAAATGTATGTTTATCAAACAGTTTTTTAAATTATTTCCACCTCCTAGATTTCTTAATGTGACTTATGCTGGTTTAGATATTTCTGATGATGCTATACATTGTGTTGAATATTCCAAAGGTTTTGGAGGATTGATTATTCACAAATACGGAATGAGGAAATTAGAACCAGGAATTGTTGTTGCTGGATTTATAAAGAAAGATCAGGATTTAATTAAAGAATTAACAAGTCTTGTTCAAGAAATGAAGATTCATACAGTTAAGGCCTCATTACCAGAGGAGAGAATGTATCTATTCAAGACTGAGGTGCCTGATGTAAGTGAAAGTCAGATAAGACAGAATATTGAGTTTAAGTTAGAAGAGAATGTTCCATTGTCTGCTGCGGATTCACTATTCTTTTTCGAGTTAATTCCTAATGAGAAGGACAAGGATAAATTATATGCCAGTGTATCAGTGGCTCCAATTGATCTTGTTAATTCGTATTTAAATGTTCTAAGATCTTCTGGTCTTGAAGTTCTTTCATTTGAAATTCAACCAAAATCCATAACAAGAGCAATACTTCCCGAAGATTCCAATGATACACAGATTATTGTTTATAAGATGAATAACAAATACGGTATTTATGTTGTTAGTGCTGGTGTTGTTTGCTTCACCTCGACAGTAGATATAATTAGCCAAGAAATTTCCGCATTACAACTAGAGTTAAAAAAGGTTTATTCATATTGGAGAGAGCATGAAGCAGGTAAGGAAATCAAGAAGATAGTAGTTGTAGGGAAGGATTCCAACAAGATTTCTGATAGCGCCAAGATCTCTCCTGATTCAAGAATATTTGCTGAGATTGGTAATGTTTGGAATGGAGCTTTCTCAAATGATAATTACATTCCACCGATATCATTTGATGATTCTCAAGAATATGTTGTCGCAGCTGGGCTAGCTCTAGAATAAATTTATGATTCACTATACTTTATTACCAAAACAAGATATGGATTTGCTCCGAAAGGAATACAGAATTAGGGTGTTTACTCTAATTATGTTTTTTATATCATGCGCTATTATAGCTGGTATCGTAGCTCTTGTACCGGCATATATGTACTCATATAATCAAGAGAAAGATTCATTAAAGAAATTAAATCAAGCTCAGAATAACAAGGAAGCAAGTGGTATAAATGAAGTTATAAAAAACCTAGAATCAGCAGAGAAAATGGTCAAAAGTCTAAAGGATGATAGTCCTATCATAATACTGTCCTCTATTATTGATGAACTTGTTATTACTTCTTCTGGATTTGCTAGTATCAATTCATTTCAGATAAGTGCTACCAAGAATGCAACATCAAGTGCAGAGGTTGTAATACAGGGTAGGGCCAAGACAAGAGAGAGTCTTCTTAATTTCAAAAAGAAATTAGAACAAAATGAGAACTTATACGATATTGAAATGCCAATTTCTGATCTTGCAAAGAATAAGGATAATACTTATGCAATAAAGTTAAAAATCAAAAAACCAAATGCGAATAAACTCTAAACATTATTTAATGCTTTTCCTTGGCCTATGTTCTGTAATTGCTACAGGATTAGGATATTTCTATGTTTACGACTCAGTTATTGTTAATAGTCAGAAGAAGGCTGCATTGATAAGGGAAATAGAAATCGACTTTGATAATAAGAAGAATGAACAGTTCCTATCTGATGTTAATAAGGCAACAGAACAAGATAGGACTAAGTTGGCAAATTATTTCATTTCAGAAGACAGGGTTCTCGATTTTATTACATCAATTGAGAATCTTGAGAAGATCTCATCTACAACCGTTGTGCTATCATCACTATCTAATGATAATACAAGTAGTCGCATAAGAGTAAGTATTGATATTAAGGGAGGTTGGAGTAATGTAAAGAGAGCACTGGCATTGATTGAGAATTCACCTTACAGTATTAATATTGATAATATTAATCTCAGTTCAGATAGTACTGGTAAATGGAATATGGTTTTAAGTGTTAGAGCACTATCAACATCAACAAAAAAATGAAAAACCCATTTAGCTTCAAAAAATTATTATCATCGAGGGCAATTAGAGAGGGAGGTAGGAATCCTTACGTAGATTGGGGTGTTACATTATTTATTGGAGCAGTAACACTTATTTCTTTGGTTTTAATTGATATTTCTTTGTACGAGAAGGTAAGAAGTGGTGAAATAAAGGCCACAGGTGAGGCAAAAAGTACAAAATTAAAGACTTTTAATCAGAAAGATCTTAAATTAATTATAGAAAAGTACAATATTAAATCAGAGAATACCTCAAGTATTACAGAGGGTTATAGAACGGTACCAGACCCATCAAAGGAGTAGACCTTTGTATTTATACGATTTTCTTGCTATATTCTTTATGTCTAGATTTGCCCTTGTAGTTCAATGGATAGAACTGCGGACTTCTAAGCCGTCGATGTTGGTT
>CAZOGG010000069.1:0-3863 GCA_964579565.1 uncultured Candidatus Saccharibacteria bacterium
ATACAGTACACAATTTCCTAGTTTCAAAGAAGGTAATAGAAGGCAAGAAGGTAAACGCTTTACCAAAGCGAACACCAATCAAGAAAGAAGAGCCGACGCCAGAAGAGAAGAAGCCTGAAGCAACACCAGCACCAGTTACACCAGCTCCAACTGTGTAAAACTATATTGCTCTACAAATATAGAAATTGTACAATTACATTCGGTATAGTTGTATAGATTTATTAAGATAAATAAAACAGAAATGAATAATAATATTGATCAGCAATTTTTAGATTTTGTTGTTAAGTCTTTGGTAGATAATCCAAATGATGTAAAGATTACAAGAACTGTGGATGAAATGGGTGTATTAATGACACTAGAAGTTAATGCAGCAGACATGGGCAAGGTTATTGGTCGTTCTGGCAATACAGCTAAGGCTATTAGAACACTACTACGAGTTGTAGGAATGAAGAATAATTCTAGAGTTAACTTGAAGATCAATGAGCCAGAAGGCGGAATGAAGCCAGTTTCTGAGAAGGCATCAAAGACAGTAGATGAGGCGATGGCAGATTTGAAGATTTAATGAATTATCACATAGTAAGTCTATTTCCCCAATCATTAGATTCATATTTAAATGAGTCTATATTGAAGCGTGCACAAGAAGACAAGGTTATAACTATCAAATACTATAATCCAAGAGATTATACAGAAGGAACTAGCTATTCTGATAGAAGAGTTGATGATAAGCCATATGGAGGAGGTCCTGGAATGGTTATAGAGGCATTGCCTGTAATCAAGGCTATTGAACATGCAATAAAGGAAATAAAAGACAGAAAGAAGCTCAAGATAGTATGGTTCACACCTTCAGGAAAGCAATTCGATACCAAGTTAGCCAAGAACTATTCCAAGAAATATACAGATATAGTCTTTATTTGCGGAAGATACGAGGGAATCGATGCAAGAGTAAAGAAAGTATTTAAAGTTGAGGAAATATCAATCGGTCCATTCGTGCTTACAGGTGGTGAAATACCAACTATGATTCTGATAGATACGATTTCAAGACAAATAAAGGGAGTATTGGGAGACCATCTTTCACTAGAGGAAAGCAGAATAGCATCACCAGATGTATATACAAGACCAGAAATATTGGAATATAATGGCAAAAAGCTAAAGGTACCTAAGGTATTACTCTCAGGCAATCACAAGAAGATAGATGAATGGAGAGAATCCAAGAATAAATAGGTGAATAAGTTAGTTGTCCACATTTATTAAGTAAAAATTAAAATCAAAGTGTTATAATGTTGAGATGAAGAAAATTATTTCAATAATCTCTGTTTTTGTTGCTTTATTATTTATTTTACCAAATACAACTTTTGCCGAGAGTTTACCAAGTAATCCCGTTATTACAGGTCCGGTAGGAAGTTTACAAACCAATGTATCATACAATTTTAGTTTCGTTTCAACCGATCCGAACAATTTACCGATTTGGTATGAGGTTGAATATAGTAATTCCGGTACGACTCTATATTTTCCACCATTTTTCCAGTATGTAAGTAGTGGCACATCGCAAACATCCTCAAAGAGTATTTCCACCGCTGGTAACTATTGGATAAGAGTAAGAGCAAAGAATAATAATAACGATTATTCTTCTTGGACTACTTATAACTTCACTATATCTGCACCAAATGTTGCACCTGGAGCACCAGTTGTAACCAATAACCCATCATCTCTCGTTGGAGTTCCAATTACCTTTACATTCTCTTCATCAGATTCAAATGGTGATAATGTTAAGTACGAGATTGACTGGGATTCTAATGGTTCAGTAGATGAAACCGTGCCATCATCTGGCTATGTTGCTCATAATACCTCTAGAACCTCGAGCTATTCATGGGGAACAGTAAATACATTTACTTCAAATTTTCGAGCAGTTGATGTCAATGGTGCTATGTCTAGTTGGACACCGAGAACAATAACCACTTTTAATTCTAATGCAGCTCCAGGTATACCTACAATTGCATTGATTGGTGGTCAAAGTCCTTTATACCCTAACAATCAATATCAATTCACTGCGAATGCAGATGATTCTGATAGTAGTCAAGTTGCATATTGGATAGACTGGAACAATGATGGTAGTTTTGAAGCTGGAACAATACTAAATCCTGATAATACACCAATTACAATTTCAAATCCTGCGAATACTTGGACTACTCCAGGAACATATACATTTAGAGTTCGTTCGACAGATTCAAGTGGGGATTCTAGTAACCCAGTAACTTTCAGTGTGACAATTGAGACACCTCCAGCGCCAACAGTTAGTCTTTCGCTTAACCCACCGTTTCTTACACTGGGACAGCCAACTCAGTTAACAATAAGTTGGTCATCTACCAATGCTAGCTCTTGTCAGGCGGTTGGTCTATCATGGCCTGGTCACAATACTCTTTCTGGTACATATACAACTCCCGGAACGATACCTGGCCCTAGAACACATACTTGGGTTTGTACTGGTAATGGAATGACAGCAACAACAACAGTTTATTTAGGCTACCCCGTTGATCTATTAGGTTGGGGATGGTCATCAAATATTGGTTGGATAAGTTTCAGTTCAGCAAATCCTGAAGTCGGTGCGGGTTCAACATATTCAGTTAAGATGGGAACATCTACAGATAAGGGATTCCTCGGAGGATGGGCATGGTCATCAAATATTGGTTGGATAAGTTTCAGTCATGGTGATGGAGCACATCCTAATGGAATAGTTGATTTCAATACTGGAGCAGTAACAGGATGGGCTAGAGCATGTGCAGCAACCTTAAATGGTAGTTGTACAGGTGCTACTCGTCCAGATTGGGATGGATGGATCAGTCTATCCGGTTCAAATCACAGTTCTCCTGGTCAAGGAGTGACATACGATGCTTCAACAGGTAGGTTCAGAGGATTCTCATGGGGAAGTGATGTTACAGGATGGCTTACTGTAGATTCACTAATATCATCACCACTTCATGGTCCTGTGGTTGTATCAACTTCGACTCCATCATGTTCAATTACAACGAATCCAGCTAGTCTACCAGTTGCTGGTGGTTCAGTTAATGTCTCATGGACATCAACGGGTGTAGTTGGTAACTCATGTCGTGTAGATGGACCAAACGGATTCGCATATTCCAATATGTCAGGTAATGATAATAGAACTACAAATATAAGTTCAAGTGGTAATGGAGGAAGGTATACATTAAGATGTAATACAGATGCAATAATTTGTTCAGCGAATTTGGACAAAGCAACTTCTCCTCCACCACCTCCAATTCCAAAAATGTGGTTAGATAATGATCCTGGTGAGTCGAAGAATATAACAACAATAAGACAGGGAAATAGCGCAATAGTTAACTGGAGGCTTGGTTCAAGATATACTGGATGTGTGGGAAGTAATGTAGAACAATCAAATGCATCTCTACAACCTGGATCAACATGGTTCAACTCAGGAGTTGAAACAGTTCCATATAAATATAGAGCAACGATACCAAATCTAACTGTAGGTAAATATGTACTAACACTACAATGTGATAATGGTAATAAGACCAATGATGTAACAGTAATTGTAAAGGATTCCAATTCAACAACAATAGAAGAGAAGTAGTATATAATCTATATCTAGAGCCGTACAATAAGTGCATAACAAAGCTTGCTTTTCTAAACTAGAAGTGGTATAATACTGGTGAGGTTAAAATTCCATAAACATATGAATAGACAAACACTATTCAAGTTGGGAATATCGGTATTCGTGCTAAGTCTCATTTCGACCCCTAGTATCTCCTTTGCAGTCTCAAATTTCTCATATAATGATGTAAATTTGGTATCAAATGCCAATATTCAGTTACTTGATATTAAGTCAC
>CAZOGG010000070.1:0-3650 GCA_964579565.1 uncultured Candidatus Saccharibacteria bacterium
CTCCATAGTATGCTGTTGATGATGCGTATGATGAACTGATAGCTGTTGTTGAGGCGTATGGGAAAATGGAGGCTGTAGTAGATGTAGCTGTGAAGTATTCTCCAACAATCTGTCCTACTACTGATAGCTTGGCGTATGGAGTTGTTGTGCCGACACCGACATTACCATTCTGTGTGATTCTAAATAAACTTATCCCCGTACTTGAAGCGACACTCAAAACATCATAACCAGAAATGCCTTTAATATCTAATGTCGTTGACGGAGCAACAGACGATCCAATTCCAACACGCCCAGAACTTAAAAAAGTAAGTGGGGTTACACTTGTATTGTTATTAACAAATGAAAATGAGTTATCGGAGCCACTTGCATTAAGTTGCCACCAATTATTTCCTTGATTTCCTTTTATATCTATTTGTGCAAGGTGACTAGTGCTATTTGATCTTATTACGACTCCAGAATTATCATTTCCATTAAGAGTGAGGGCTGGGTTTGCAGAGCTATTAATTAGAACATTTCCACCATAAACGTGTAATTTTTCTGTTGGTGAAGCTGTACCGACGCCAACTGCTCCAGCGAATGTAGATGTTGCTGTGGTTGTAGCTGTATAGTGTGATGCTACAACTTCTCCGACAACAGATAACTTGGCGTATGGTGATGTTGTGCCGATACCTACGTTGCCTGTGCCAACAATAGTCATCATCTCGGCTTGTGAATTTCCACTGGTACTATTATTGATAAAAAATTGAATTCTATTGGCCCCAAGAGTTCCACCAGAGAAACTGTTTTTGATGGTGTTATAGAATCTTCTATCAATTGAAAGAGACATAGTTAAACTGTTCAAGTCTAAGTTACTTCCAGTAGTCGTTGCAATTTCTAAGGCAGAAATGGGATTTTGCGACGAGGTAATATTTATTCCCGCATCGTTCTGTAACACAAGCTTGCCTCCTACGTTAACTACATTATTAGCAGTAAGAGTTAGTGGATTAACTGTAGCTCCATTCGATGTTAACTCGAATTTCATTGCATGACCCGAAAGAGTTCCTGTAAAAAGATTTTGAATATCGTTGTAAAACAAAGTTGGTTGCGTACTATAAGAAAATCTTGCATTTGAGGAATTTGTATAAGTACCTGAAGCTGGGGTCGATACTTCAAATTTCTGATTTGGAGAAACTGTACCTATACCAACACTACCATTTTGTAATATAGTCAATCCCGAAGAACCTGCAACGTTCAATCCTCCAGCAAATGTAGATGTAGCTGTGGTTGATGTAGCAGTGAAGTATTCTCCAACAACTTGTCCTACAACAGATAATTTAGCATATGGTGATGTTGTACCAATACCGACATTACCACCAGCAGGCTGAAGAACAAGGTTTAATGCTGTTGCAGTATCATTCCTCATTTGCTGAATCCAACCTGCACCTGTTGCACCGTTATTACCAAAATATGTTCCCCATAGACCGTTTGTTCCTGACAAAAGTGCTAAACCATTAGATGTGCCGAGTGTTGGGAAAGTTGTATCTGATGCAATCTGTAATTTCACCGCTGGTGTTGTGGTTCCTATACCAATATTTCCAATATCTAAGATAGTTACCTTGGCAACATTGTTAGAATCTGTAAACTGAGCGAGTAGACCTGTAGTTGTTCCACCTCCTTTAACAGAAAGTTTTGCAAGAGGTGTTGTAGAACCAACTCCAACATTTCCATTTAGAAGAGTCATAACATTTTGTGGTGTGCCAAATGTTCTAGTTCTGAAATTAATTCCACCTGAAGAAGCAGAATTTGTCCTTGAATCAAAATATATATCACCAGCACTTCCATCAAGCCATAAATCTAAACCTCCCGCTGATGTATTTGACCTCATTTGAAATACAGAATCAGAACTTGACACTCCAGTATCTAGACTCAAGAACTTACTGTTTGCTGCTGAGAATACTCCATTAGATGGAGAATCTACTCCAGGTGTTGTAGTTCCAATTCCCACATTTCCTCCTGTTGTTGCAAAGTACGCAGATCCTGATGATGTAATAGCTGTTGTAGAAGCGTATGGGAAAGTAGATGCGGTTGAGGTGGTAGCTGTGAAGAAATCTGCCTGCATTGCTCCTGTACTATTGAAGGTAAATCTTCTGTATGTATTAGCGCCATACGCAGAGTCAATATAAGTACTACCAGTATAATCATTAACGGGATTCAAAACACCAATCTGTGATGTAAAATTACCCGACAAAGTATTAGCACCAATCTGAATAGCAGAGTTATTCGAAGTCATAAGTCTCAACAAGGCATTATCTGCTGCAACTGTTCCTAGAGTCAGAGTGTTTGAGGTATCTGTGGTTCCACTCTGGTATAGTCGAAGTCCTGAATTAAATCCAGATTCTAAATTAAACCTACTCCAGCTATTATGAGCGTCCAAGACTATTCCGAAATTATCATAACCAGTAATTGTAAGCCATCTATCTGTGGCAGCTGAAGCAATATCACCAATCTGAAGCGATGATGACGCTGATAAAGGTAATGTGGTCTTAATACCAACACCTCCTGCAAATGTAGATGTAGCTGTGGTTGATGTAGCAATGAAGTATCCCGCAAGAGCTGAGTTACCTAGAACAGAACTTCCTTCTACTGATAGTCGAGCATATGGAGATGTTGTACCAAGACCAAGATTACCACCAATATATGCTCTTGATGCATTAGGATCGAACCAGTATCTAGCTGTTGTTGTTGCTGTACCACCGATAGTAACTATATCAGTAGAATTATTAGGATAATTAATAAATTGTCCAAATACACTTGAGGTAGTTGTAGACCATGTACCACCAGAAGATCCACCTGAACTTGTAATATCATCTGCACATGTTAAGTTACCAGATGAATCTGTGGTTAATTTTCCATTATTTAAATAAGTAGTACAGTTAAATGCTGAGAATCTAACACCTGCATCTGCGACTAGGCTTGAACTGAAAGTATTTGCACCTGTGAATGTATTAGTTGTGTATGTCTTAGGTATTGTTGAAGAAGAGTTGATATATGAGTTAACATCAGAATCGCCATAACTACTTGAATTACCCACGCATACACCATTTATCGAGAAGCATCCTGCTGTTAGGTTGATACCATTAGCGAATGTTGATGATGCTGATGCGCTGTTTATATTAAGTGATTCAAATGCACCTATACCTGCTACTGATAGCTGTACATATGGAGATGATGTTCCAACTCCCACCTTTCCATTAGAATCTATTATGAAGGCTGTTGATGTAGCTGATGCTGTGGAGGTAGAGACTATCAATACAGGAGCAGTACCATTTTGTGCATGTACTATATTTAGAGTTGTTGAAGCACTATTTGAACCAGCTATTGATAACTTAGCATATGGGGATGTTGTACCGATGCCGACATCACCAGTACCATTGATTCTCATTCTTTCTGTCAAAACAGTACCGTTTGATGTTGAGAATACCATCGTGCTATTTGAGAATGGTGCAATACCAACACCTGTGCTGTTAATAGATCCAGAACCAGTTGTCTTCATCATCAGGCCGTGTGTTGGAGTATCATATCCATAGTTAATCAATTGTATTCGTGGATATGCTTCACTAGAATAGAAGTAAGCTAAATCACTAGCCGATCTCCATTGATGATTACCATAA
>CAZOGG010000071.1:0-3534 GCA_964579565.1 uncultured Candidatus Saccharibacteria bacterium
GTTCAAATGAGAAGCAGAGATCATTGGTAAGAAGAGGAGGAGCAAGAATTAAAAACATTATAAAGGGCCTTTGGTCAAAATAATTAAATAAAATGCCAGCATTTTTCAAACAAAGTGTTAATCAATGGTTATGTATAGCTTTGCTAGGTCTAATGTGTTTCTGGGTGGTTCTGTACTATTTATCAAACAAAGCGTATTTGATAGGAACAGCAATAGCTACTAATAGCGAAGAGACTCGTAATTAATCTCACCTTTACCTTCTGGAATAACTTTCTCAATAACTAATTTACCATTCTCAAATCTAGCTTGAGTGATCTTAACCCTAATTCTCTTATCATCTTTATTGATATAGAAGAAAGCCGAAGGCCAGCCATGATAGGCTTGTACTTTCAAGTAATTCTTATAAGGATCATCATTGAGGTCAATCAATCCATCATCTTTCTCAATCATCTTGGTGAAGCTAGCTTGGCTATGATCTTGTTCTATTTCCTTAATCTTTCCATCTATCCAATCAGGAATTATTGAAATTAATAATTCAGAACCAGTCTTTACAATTTCCTTACCTAATTCATCAGCCTTAGGTGGCCATGGCTCAACAATAACTTCTTTCATAGCTACAATAGGACCATGATCCATTTCTTTATCCATTCTTATGATGGTGACACCAGTATGTTTCTGATCTTCTAGAATTGCAGTTTCAATAGGGCAAGATCCACGAAGCTTGGGTAATAGAGAACCATGAATATTAAGAGATTTAAATTTAGGAATATTGAGAATATTATCTGGAATAATCTTGCCATAGGCTATGACAACGAATACATCACAGTCATAAGATTTTAGCTGACTTTCTATTTCCGATGTCTTAAGCGAATCAGGCTGAATTACAGGAATACTATGCTCAGTCGCCCATATCTTGGCAGGTGGAGCGGTTATAATCATTTTCCTTCCTTGAGGACGGTCGGGCATAGTCACGACAAAACGAATATCAAATCCAGCATTGTGCAATGCATCAAGAGTGGTAACTGCATATTCAGGAGTACCGAAGAATCCTATTTTGATATTTTTATTATTCATTTATTTATTTAATTCCTCTGGTGGTATATCCTCAATGTCGTATGCCTTATCAATGAAAAGTATACCATCAAGATGATCACATTCATGTTGAAATACCTGTGCGAGAAGGCCACTAGCACCTCTCTGAATTTTCTTGCCATTCTCGTCATATGCCTTGATTGTCGCCTTGATTGAGCGAGTAACCTTGCCGTATTTCCATCTTACTGATAGACAGCCTTCTTCAACATCGTGCTTGTCCTTGGAAAGTTTGGTGATTTCAGGATTAATGAAAATAAGGTCACTGCCTATGCTTTTGTAATCCTTATCTGCTTGGCTCATTATATAGTCAGATACAACGAAAATTCTAAGAGGAACACCAATCTGAGGTGCAGCAATAGCAACGCCGTCATTCTGTGTTGAGAGAGCGACTTTCATTTGAGTGATGATATTCTGAATCTTCTCAGAAGAAATATCCTTAATAGGAACAGTCTGTGCCAATTCTCTAAGCACTGTATCACCGCTTTGAACTATCTTAATTAACTCTTTTGACATATATAGAATGTACTATAAAAGTGAGTCCGGGTCTACCTTGATTGTGATTGCTGGTGATAATTGCTTTATTTTATCTATTAAATCCGACTTAGGCCAGTCATTGTTATTTATTCTAATCAAACCGTGTAATACGAAATTACCCTTAATAGTATGAGTGAAAGCAGGGAAAACCTCCACCTCATATGGATCGAGAATATTCTGTGCTTGTTCCATTTCCTTAATAATATCTTCTTTTTTGCCTTCTAATGTGATTTTGATCAATTTGGTAAATGGGGGATAGTTGAATCTCTTTCTTTCATCGATAGTATTTCTATAGAAATCACTCATATTACCCTTGAGTCCGTATTCGAACACTTTCTCTTCTGCCTTTCTGGTCTGAACCAAGTAATTTTTAGTTGTTAGAGCTCTAATACGAATCAGCATATATAGGATTTTCTCTTGAATTCTGAAATCAGGTAAGGCGAATAGGGAATCAAGGGAAATTATAGCTGAATTATCAACTTTATCATGCAAGTACTGAAGCATCATTTCTGTACCAATCAGAATACTACCTGGATGAGATTTGAATTTCTGAATAATAGACTTTGCTATTTTGGGAGTTTTGACAGAATCAGAATCCAATTTCAAAATATTTGAATCAGGAAATTTATCTTTAATTTCTTCACTAACCATATCAATTCCAATACCAATAGTTACAAGTCTCCAACTATTGCATGTCTTGCAATACTCTTCTGCTGATCTTCTCTCTCCACATCTATGACACATGAAGAAGCTCTTATCATTACTCTTGTGAAGCACAACAGGAGAACTGCATTTATTACAATTCACAATAGTCTGACAATCTCCACAAACTGTACTAGGTGATACACCTCTACGAGTAGCTAGAATAATCATCTGTTCGCTATTATTCTTGGACTTAAGAATTAATTCTTGGATTTCTCTAGAAAGGATTTGGAACTTGGTGTCGAAGCCTTTCTTGATCTTCATATCAATCAGACAATCAGTAGCAGTACTCAATGATCTGAACTTGAATGGGGAGGATTGAACAATTTCACCTTCTGTTTCGCGATATAGAGTTTCAATTCTTAGGAAATTATCGGCGAAGAATATCTTGGCATTAAATTTATTCGCTAGGATTTCTACAGCATTTCTAATATCTAAGTATGGCCTTTTCTGGATTTTGTAGGCTCTATTACTTTCTTTGTCCAATACAATAGTCTCAATATCTGATCGATAAATTGAAAGGAAGGCTCCAGTAGTAATAATTACAACAGGATGATCCTCATCTATTATCTTATTCCATGTCTCTACAATCTTCTTGGAATCAAGTGAGCCGTGTAATAGGAAGGCATAACCTTCAATGCCTTTCTCAAGAAGTTCGAAGCTATGCTCGGCGTCTTCGATAGTTGGATTAATAAATAATATAGATTTTTTCTTTGCGAATTCTTGTCTTATTAAGCTTTTCCATTCACCATATCTCTCTTCATCATCACCTTGTACTGCGAATTTCTCCTTAACTGTATTTGTCTTCGTCTTTATTCTTTTGTCTTTGTCCTCAATTTTTAATTTATTAATATTCTTTAATAGATATTCTGGCACCAAGGTACTGATAATAGATCCAATACTTGTAGCATTGTATCTCGCAAGATCATTTACCATTTCCATGAATTCCTCTCCGAAGAATTCCTTGCTTTTAACCTTATCTAATTTCTTCAATGCGAAGCTGGCGTTTTTTATTTCACTTTTTATATCCTCCGCATTTCTTATGGAAATTACAATGGCACTAATATTCTTGCTTCTTAATGGCACGGTAACAATAGAACCAATAGACAGTTCTCTAGAAGTGAAATATGAAAGTGTATCTACTTTAACACTTTTGCTTATCGGTATTACTTCTATAATAAACATATAGTTATTATACTATGCTAA
>CAZOGG010000072.1:0-3415 GCA_964579565.1 uncultured Candidatus Saccharibacteria bacterium
GAAGGATGGCAAAATAATTGGTAAATTACCTAAGCCTTCAGTGGATACAGGAGCAGGACTTGAGAGATTGTGTATGACATTGCAGAGTGTGGATAATATTTATGATACTGATTTATTGAAGCCAGTAATGGATAAGATCAAATCAATTTCCTCAAATTACAATGAGAAATCAGCAAGAATTCTTGCAGATCATATTCGTGCATCAGTTATGCTAATTTCTGATGGCGTTACTCCAAGTAATAGTGATAGAGGTTATGTATTAAGGAAATTAATTAGAAGAGCTGTCAGACATGCAGATAAATTAGCTACAAATGGAAATATTCTAGAAATTGTAGAAGTTATTCAGAATAAGTATAAAGAAATTTATAATAATGTCTCTGATGATAAGATAGGTTCCATTATAAATGAAGAAAGAGTTAAATTTGACGAGACTCTATCAAGAGGCCTCAAGGAATTTGAAAAGGGTACTGATGCCTTCACTCTATTCTCTAGTTACGGATTCCCATTGGAATTGACACTTGAATTAGCAAAGGAAAAGGGAATAGAAATTGATACTAAGGATTTCGAGGATAAATTTAAGAAACACCAAGATCTTTCTCGTGCCGGTGCCGAACAGAAATTCAAGGGAGGTCTTGCAGATACTAGTGAGATGTCGGTTAAATATCACACAGCTACACATCTTCTACATCAAGCATTACATGATGTATTGGGTGATGGAGTAATGCAAAAGGGCTCAAATATCACACCTGAAAGACTAAGATTTGATTTCTCACATAATGTAAAGATGACAGATGAAGAGAAAAAGAAAGTAGAAGACATAGTAAACTCCAGAATCGCAGAAGCATTGCCAGTGAATCAAGTTATTATGCCCAAGACAGAGGCAGAGAAGACTGGCGCTAGACATTTCTTTGGTGAGAAATACGGTGATGAAGTATCTATATACTATGTAGGTAATGATATTAATTCCGCATATTCCAAGGAGTTCTGTGGAGGTCCACATGTTAAGAATACTAGTGAATTAGGTAAATTTAAGATTCAGAAAGAAGAAGCATCTTCAGCTGGTGTAAGAAGAATCAAAGCTGTATTGCAATAGTATAAATTTTCTGTGTTATAATTATTGATATGTTTTCGATTGCTTCTCACACAATGAAAGAGAATATGGTTTTGGTATTTGATATACAGAGTGGTGTTATCAATGGTGCATTGGCTTTACTTAAGCCTGACAAATCATTTAAGGTTCAGAATATAAAGAATAAGCAAATAATAAGAAGAGGTCATATGGAAACTGGTGAATACATCAAGTCCATGATGAGTTCTCTAGTATCATTGGGTCATGAATTAGCAGAAAGTCACCATATTTCTCAAGTTCATATAATACTGTCTTCACCATGGATAATATCTCAGTCCAAGACAACCAAGGTTCAATTTGATAAGGATACACTTATCAATTCGAAGTTAATTGACGGTATAGTTGAGGAAGGTTCAGACAAGAGTACATTCGATGATGATGCTATGTATATTGAGAAGAAGATTTTCGATATCAAGCTAAACGGCTATAGTGTTACAAAATATATAGATAGAACAGCAAAGAAAATTGAAGTTTCATTTGCCTCAACTATCACATCTGGTAGTTTGATTAATAATATTAGGGATACTATTAAGAAGCAGTTTGGTGTTAATAAGATTGATTACCACTCAAGCCTATTGATGAATTTTATTTCCCTAAGAAAGTTGGTAACAGATATGAACGACTATGTTTATATGCATATTCACGCTGAATTAACAGATATTATAGTTGTAAGGAATGGAATTTGTTCCCATATAGCGTCATTTCCTGTTGGTCTGTCATCACTCAAGAAGAGACTCGCTCAAGCATTAAATATCGACGAAAAGATGGTTGATTCTACACTGTCTGTATATAAAGATGGTAAATTCGATGAGAATGAAAAGGCGAAGGTCAAGTCAAAATTAGATGAATACTCAAGTGAATGGTCAAGTAATTATTTAGCTGTAATAAATGAATGTGAGAATAAGGATTTGATTCCAGAGGTGATGTATATATCTGCTGTTTCAAATCTGGATATTTATAAGGATATAATTAAATCCAAAGTCTCAGGTAATATCCATTTCGTGGATCTTGATGTCGATACTATGGTTGTTCACACTCTAGCTTTGAGTGATGTGGTATAATAAATTAAAATATGGCACCAAAAAGAATTGTACAAGATATAGTACCTTCTAATACAAGATCTATAAGATCTGTGCGGTCAAGTGCTACAACAAAGAGAAGTATCAATGTAGTTGATCAAGATATCGATGAAGAGGTAAAGATAAATAGCAGGCCCAAGAAGCCTGTTGAGGAGGATTCTGGTGATTGGGATGAACAGACACCTGTCATTATCAAGAAGAAATCAGTCAATAAATTTACAAGTATTGCCAGTCTTACTGATGAAACAATAGAGAAACCACCAGTAATTAGACCAATAGCATCAAGTAATACTGTCTACAGATCATCAAGAAATTACTCCAAAATCATAACTTTCAGTGTTGTATTTATTTGTGTTGCTGTAATTGCAATAGCATTATCGCTTCTATATACCAAGGCAGTTGTAACTATTACTCCTTCCAATATTCCAATCAAGGTGGACGGTAATTTCCTCGCAAAGAAGGATTCCAATTCTGCAGATGTACTCGGATATCAGGTTGTCACAATAAATTATGATGAATTCAAGACCGTTCCTGCTACAGATGGTCCATTGGTACAGACTAAATCCAAGGGAACTGTAACTCTATATAACAATTTCAGCACTACAACTCAGAAGATTCTCGCTGGCACCAAGCTAACATCATCCAAGAACCTAGTTTACAAGACAACCTGGTCAGTGGTTATGCCTGGAAGAAAGCTAGATAAGGGTAAATTAGTACCTGGATCGGTGGATGTAGGGGTAGTAGCTGATATAGCTGGAGCTGAATACGATATGTCTCTACTTACTGAGACAGCATTGGATTTCACTGTGCCTGCTTACAAGAATACATCCAAGTTCACCACAATAACCGGTAGATTGAAGAAGGACCTTGCAGGAGGCTTCTCTGGCAAGAAGAAGATAATATCGCCAGAAGTCGAGAAAATGGCATATGCAGAGATTGAGGAACAGTTAAAGGATAAATTACTAAAGAACATTAGATTGGCAGTTCCAGACGATCTAGTATTATTCGATAATGCTTATACTATAGAGTATGCCAAGCTACCAGTAGTTGCATCTGATTCAACAACTGCAAAGGTTGGAAGTAAGGGTACACTTTATGGAATAATATTTAACTCTAAGGTCTTAATTGATACAATAGCCAAGAAGCACATAGACGATAATAGGCTACAGACATTCAAGGTAGATGGACTTAAGGATCTTAAGTGTGC
>CAZOGG010000073.1:0-3360 GCA_964579565.1 uncultured Candidatus Saccharibacteria bacterium
ACTACATTGCCGAATATTGTATAGTTATTTGGTAATGGTGTGTCCTTGTGCATAATGAAGAACTGACTGCCGTTAGTATTTGGTCCAGCATTTGCCATTGCTACCACTCCTCTCTTGTATCCATTCTTATATGACTCAGTTGCAGGATTTAATTCATCCTCAAATGTATATCCCGGACCACCTCTACCAGTTCCAGTTGGATCTCCACCTTGAATCATGAAGTTCTTTATTACTCTGTGAAATATTACTCCGTTATAGTAATCCTTATTTACCAAATTAATGAAATTCTCAACTGTCTTAGGAGCATCTACATCATAAGTTTCAAATGTTATTGGTCCTTTATTTGTCTCTAATGTAACTAAATGCATTTTGTTTGTTTTAATTGGGTTATTTGTTAATGGTTTTGTGCTAGTACTGGTATTTGTGTTTGTATTAATATCAATTGACTGCGACTTAGGCCACATGAAATATATTAATGCCAAAACTACTAATGCTACTATTACACTTAAATATGCGTTTTTATTCATATTTATAAATTATATATTACCTTAGTAGTTTCCACCACTTTATCTATAGCTTGTTGTATGGTCATATTTAATCTAGCTCCCGCTGCAGCGATATGTCCTCCACCACCAAGAGCAACTGCGAGCTTGGATACATCGTATTTCTGTGAATCTCTGGTCCTTATACTTATTTTAACCTTACCCTTAATTTCCTCTATCATTACAATGCCGATATCATAGCCAATCACGGATTTTAACTGATTTGAAATAGAGCCAGAAATAATATCATCTCCATTTATATCATTCTTCACAATATCATCATTACCGACAGAAGCTATAGCTAGTTTACCATCACAAAACTCCTTAATTGATGATAGAGCTAAGCCATCAAATACTAATTTCTTCTTTCTATTACTATTCTCAAGTGTGAATATGGTCTTGGTGAAGTCTGGTGCAAATTCAACCAACTCTGCAAGTATCTTGAATGTATTGGAATTAACATTGCCGTACTTGAATCCACCAGTATCAGTGTACATTCCTATAAATATATTTAATGCAATATCATGATTAAATTTGATTTTCATTTCCTTAAATATATCGAATAGCAATTGTGCAGTAGATGGATAGCTAGGATCTACGAAATTAATATGGCCATACTTCTCATTACTCTTATGATGATCTATAACTATTACCTTGAGACTTTCAGGGAAAGTAATCTCCGCCTTATTACTTATCATTCCCTTGGAACCAGAATCTAGGGAAATAAACAAATCAAACTCAGATAAATCAATATCAAAATATGATTTTGGTATTATTGACTTAACTCCAGGGAAATCAAATGCAAGAGGTATAGTATCATCACCCTGAATTACAACAGCATTCTTACCAAGACTCTCAAGAGCAAGCTTCATTGCAAGCGCCGATCCCACACTATCAGGATCAGATGATGGATGACAGTGTAATAGTATTTTATTGGCTTTCTCAATTTCCCCAAGCAGAATCGGCGCGAAATCATTGATTGAATTATTCATTTTATTTAAATGTTACTGGTATTTCTAATGAGTCATCGAATTCTGGCAAACCGGATGCATTATCCTTCTTTAATACAAGATAGCCCTTCTGTCCCTTTATATAATTATTAAATTCCAATGAGCCAAGGAACTTCACGAATTCCGCGGTAGTCCATTCACCTTGGGCGGACACATGACCTTCAGCTATTGTATTCCTATATGAATCAAGGAGAATTACAGGGAAACTACCTTCGAAGAACCACACGCCCCTAGCTCTTCCAGATATTACAAGTGGTGATGATATCTCTGCATTCTTAATAGGAGACACAACAACTATCAAATTCTGCTTATCATCATTATTGATACTTAGCTTGATGCTTGGACTTGGTTTATTAATTAGATAATAAGAAATAACAATAATTAGAATAACTAACAAAATCAATGGGATTGCAAATCTTTTCATTGAAGTCATTATAGCACTTTATTTCTTCTCCTCAAGATCAAGGCAGACGGAATTCATACAGTATCTCTTGCCTGTTTTCGTAGGACCATCATCGAATACATGACCCAAATGCGATTCACATTTAGAACATACAACCTCAACTCTATCCATGCCGAATGATTTATCAATTATCTGCTTCACTGCACCAGGATATGCCTCATCGAAGCTTGGCCAGCCTGTTCCAGAATCGAACTGAGATTCTGATGAGAATAGTAGATTACCACAAGCCACACATCTATAATCTCCGTCCTTTGTCTTGTGAATGTATTTGCCACTGAATGGTGCTTCAGTTCCCTTTTCCTTTAATATTTTATGCTGTTCTGGTGTTAATTCTTTCATTTTATTTGTTTTTATAAATATCTTTTAATAGATCCGCGAACTGCTTTTGTACTTTCTCTAATTTTGGATTAATTATTATTTGGCAATATCGAGCTTCTTTATTCCTCTCATAATAATCCTCATTATAGCTTTCTGCTTTATGAAATTTCCCTAGTGGAGATACTTCTGTAACTATTTCCTTACCATTAATATTTGATTCATTAATATTATTAATCATTTCTAAAGCCTTATTCCTCTGCTCATCACTAGTATAGAAAACCACAGAACGATATTCAGTACCAATATCATATCCCTGTCTATTTAATGTAGTTGGATCATGTGATGCGAAGAATATAGTCAATAAAGTCTCGTATTGGACTAGACTTGAATCGTATTCTATATATACAACCTCGGCACCTGCAGAATATCCAGATGTAACAGTTGTAACACCATTTATCATTTTGAAAATCGCCTCCGTGCACCAGAAGCATCCTCCACCAAAGACTGCTATTTCTTTTTTGTTTTTTGAATCCATAATAATTATGCTTCAATTTTGGTAAAGAAATAACTTGCAAGAATAATGAAAAACAATCCAACGGAAATAAGTACTGCAAAATCAGTAAATAGACCGAAATGACTAGTTCCTCCAATAAATACTCTGAGTGCGTCTACGCCATATGATAATGGATCAAATCTAGCAATCAACTTTAATGTAGTTGGCAAACCATCAAGTGGGAAAAGCGCTCCCGAAAGAAAGAATACTGGCATAACCAAGAAATTCATGATCAACTGAAATCCCTGCATGTCTTGTAACTTAGATGCTATAGCAGTTCCCAATGCTGTAAATAATATAGCTATCAAAAACATTACAATTAATAATGGCAATAAATACATTATATCTATTTTAATAAATCCGAATGAAATTGAAATTAAGAACACTACAAATCCTTGAAAAACAGCAGTTTTAGCACCTCCTAGAACTCTACCAATAACAATCTCAATTATATATACAGGAAAAACTATAGTT
>CAZOGG010000074.1:0-3289 GCA_964579565.1 uncultured Candidatus Saccharibacteria bacterium
GCAAATATGGAGATATACTCAAGCAACGCTCCAGGATTGCAAATTCTGAACTGCTATCAGATGAGTTCAAAGAAAGGAGTCTGACTAATCATATTCTTCCAAAAGACTGGAAGGTGCTATCAATCAGAGATCTCACCTTCTCATACTCAGAAGATAAGGATCGGGAAGCAAACATCAAGAACGCTTCAATTGAAATAGAGAGGGGACAAAAGATCGCCTTTGTTGGCAAAAGAGGAAGTGGTAAAACCACAACGCTCAAAATCATGCGGGACTTATACCAGCCACAGATACTAAACCTGTCTGTGGATGGGGAAATTATTCCCCATGGCTTCGACGGTATTAGTCAGGCAATAACATTGATTCCTCAAACACCAGAAATCTTCGCTTCGACCATTGGTGATAACATCACCTTTGGTGAAGATATAGATTATAAGTTAATCGAAAAGTATACAGATATTGCATGCTTTACCGAAGTAGTTGATCGATTGCCGAAAGGTCTCGAATCAACTACCAAAGAAAAAGGTGTGAATCTGTCAGGAGGTCAACAACAAGGCCTAGCACTAGCACGAGGACTACTAGCTTGCCGAGGAAGAGACATAATCCTTCTCGACGAGCCTACCAGTAGTCTAGACAAGTCGACGGAGCAACATGTGTATCGGAACATCTTTGATGCATTTCCTGATAGGACCATTATATCTACTGTGCACGGGCTTCATCTTCTTCCTCTCTTTGACATTACATATGTCTTTGATGAGGGAAGAATTGTCGGTAAAGGTACCGCAACCGAACTTCTACAGACTTGCCCGCAGTTTCAAAAGCTGTGGCGAGCTATGGAAAAAGTCTAAGAGAGACTTTCACAAACAAATCCCATCCACTCGAAAAGTCGGCTGGGATTTTCTTTTGCTTTTTCTGTATAATAGCAATATGTCCCGATTTATTCACCTTCACACCCACAGTCACTATTCCCTTCTTAATGCTTTACCTAAGGTTGATGAACTCATAGCCGAAGCCAAGAAATACAATATGCCTGCAGTAGCACTTACTGATGCGGGTAATCTTTATGGTGCTATAGAATTCTATAAGACATGCAAGAAGAAGGAGATCAAGCCAATACTCGGTGTGGACTTCTATGTTGCAGTGCGTACTCGCAAGGATATGCAAGGAGGTATTGATAATCGACGAACAAGACTTGTTCTGCTCGCCAAGAATTATGACGGTTACAAGAATCTAATAGGTCTTGTTACAGATTCGTATTTCGAGGGCTTCTATTACAAACCTCGTATAGATAAAGAATTAATAGAGAAATACAATCAGAACTTGGTCTGCATTGCACCTTCTTTCTCTAGTGACATTTCTCAAGCATTGAAAGCAAGAAACATTGATAAAGCTAAGGAAGCAATAGAATTCTATAAGAAAGCTTATGGATCAGATAATTTCTTCATTGAGATAACTCGTCATCCAGAAATAGAGGGTCATGAGGGATTAATGCAACAATTAATTAAATTAGCCAAAGAAACAAATACACAGATCGTAGCGGGTCATGATGTGTATTATCTTCATCCAGAAGATAGAACCGCTAGAGATACATTGATGTTAGTTAATACTTCAGGCGACATGTCTGACAAAGGCACTGACAATGAAGATGAGGATTTCTCCTTTATTTCCCCTGAGAAAGCAGAAGAATTATTCCATGATATTCCTGAAGCGCTAGACAATACAGTAAAGATTGCTGATATGTGCAATTTGGAAATTGCCTTGGGTAAATGGTATTTCCCTGATTTCAAAGTTGCTAGTGGACTAAACCATGACGATGAATTAAAAAGATTAGCATATGAAGGAATAGAAATTAGAGGATTAAAACCTACAAAGGAAGTAGTAGATCGACTTGAATATGAATTGAAAGTTATTGGAGACAAGGGTTATGCACAATACTTCTTGGTCGTATTTGATCTACTCAAATACGCGCATGAGCATGGAATACTTACAAATATTCGAGGATCAGTTGCTGGTTCATTGACTACATATTTAACTAGAATTACAAATGTAGATCCTCTAGCCTATAAGCTTCCCTTCGAGAGATTTCTAAATCCGGAGAGACCATCTGCACCCGATATCGATATGGACTTCGCCGATAATCGTCGTGATGAGGTTATAGAATATGCCCGCAACAAATACGGCCATGACAAAGTAGCCCAAATCGGTACATTCGGTACCATGATGGCCAAGGGTGCTGTAAGAGATGTGGCCAGAGCCATGGGCTTTCCCTATGATACTGCAGATAGAATTTCCAAACTTATTCCAATGGGCGCACAGGGATTTCCCATGACTATTGATCGTGCATTGACTGAAGTAGCAGAGCTTAAGGAAATTTATGATAAAGAGGAAGATACGAAAAGAATAATAGATATGGCAAAGAAGATTGAAGGATGCGCCAGACACATTTCCGTACATGCCGCCGGAGTCGTTATTTCCCCTGATGCATTAACGGAACATGTTCCATTACAATACGATACCAAGGGTAAAGAAGACGGTACCAAGAAAATCATTACTCAATACGATATGCATGCAGTCGGTGAGGACGGAGTAGGACTTCTTAAGTTCGACTTTCTAGGAATCAAGAACCTTTCTATACTTGCGGACGCAGTTGAAAGAGTTAAAAAGATTGAGAATGTTGATATTGATATAGAGAATATTCCACTTGATGATAAGAGGACATTTGAAATGCTAGCTCGAGGTGAGACTATAGGACTATTTCAATTAAATGGAACTGGTATGACTCGCTTCTTAGTGGAACTTAAGCCAACAGTGATACACGATATCAATGCTATGGTGGCCCTGTATCGTCCAGGACCTCTAGAATCTATTCCTCAATACATTGAGCGTAAGCATGATGCAAGTAAAATAGAATATCTAGATCCAAGAATGAAAGACATATTAGATATGTCTTATGGAGTTATCACTTATCAGGATGATGTTATGATGATCGCTATTAAGCTTGGTGGATATTCTTGGCTTGAAGCTGACAAGTTGCGAAAGGCCATGGGTAAAAAGATTCCCAAGGAAATGGAAGAACAGAAAGGTAAATTACTTGCCGGACTTGAGAAGAATGGGATGGGCAAAAGAGATGCAAATACTTTGTGGAAGCTTATAGAACCATTCGCTGCTTACGGTTTTAACAAAAGTCATGCAGCCAGCTACGGTCGTGTCGCCTATCAGACATCATATATGAAAGCTAATTACCCTGCTATTTATATGTCAGCGGTTCTAACTGCAGACTCTGGAGATGTAG
>CAZOGG010000075.1:0-3217 GCA_964579565.1 uncultured Candidatus Saccharibacteria bacterium
ATATTGATATGGAATATTTTGATGTATTAGATAGTAGTGGTAATTACACAGGCAAGACTGTTTCGAAAGATGAGGCTCATCAGAAGGGGATAATTCATAGAGTTGTTCATGTTTGGATTATTAATTACAGAAATGAGGTACTACTACAAAAGAGAGATAAAACTAGTCGAATATTTCCGAGTTATTGGGATATCTCTGTTGCCGGTCATGTGTCAGCCGGCCAATCAAGTTTGGAAGCTGCGCAACAGGAAGCAAAAGATGAATTAGGTTTAGATATTGCTCTTTCTGAATTTAAACTAATAAGTGTTCTTCAGGTAAATCTAGTATTTAATAATGGAAATTACTTGGATAATGAATTTCAGGACGTATATCTTGTTAAAAAAGATTTAAACATTGACCAGATAAAACTAAATGATGGAGAAGTGGAAGCTGCGAAGTTTCTTTCACTTCATGAATTTGAACAATGGGTATCGGGAAAAGGGGAACCAATGGTTCCACATGAAGAGGAATACAAACTGTTGTTAAAATATATCCACGACCTAACTTAGAAATATTATGAACAAATTAGAAATATTAGAGAAGTACGGAAATGACTCATATTATGTAGATAAGGATACTTTTCATATGGGAATTGATTATCGTCTAAGTGATGGTATAGCAAAAAGATTTGGTAAATTCAAAATTGTTTTAGATACATGCACTGGTGCTGGTTTTATGACGAAAGCGATAGCCAAATACGTTAAGAAGGTTATTGCGATAGATATTGATGAGGCGCATTTGAATCAAGCAAAGGCAAATGCGGAGATTAATGGTGTTAATCTAAAAATAGAATTTATAAAAGGTAATGTCTTAGAAGAAATAAATAGTCTTGATAATATTGATGCAGCATTTCTTGATCCAGATTGGGCTCGTCCAGGAAATGATAAAAAGATCCATGTACATGAATTATCAGACATGGAACCTTCAGGGCAAATTCTATTTGAAGAAGTATCAAAGAAAACAAAAAATATTTGTTTGCGTTTGCCAAAGGAATTTGATTTGTCTAAATTAAATAATTTACCACCATTTGAATGCGAAGCATTTTATCAAGACAATAAATTAAA
Source organism: uncultured Candidatus Saccharibacteria bacterium (assembly GCA_964579565.1). Taxonomy (GTDB): domain Bacteria; phylum Patescibacteriota; class Minisyncoccia; order Phycocordibacterales; family PALSA-1337; genus CAIOGI01. The sequence goes on from CAZOGG010000075.1 coordinate 1,104, forward strand.
ATTTTATTGTGCATATTTTGGAGATTTGATTTTGAAAGAAGGTAATACAGAGTTTAGAATCTAATTTGACTTGTCTAGACAAGTGTAATACTGTTCCTCATAGAAAACAGATCAACTAAAACCCAACAAGGAGGTTTCGTTTGAAGATTATAGTTATAGTTCCATTTGATCTCGCAAGAGGTGAAGGTGGTAGGGCTATTGTTGGTCCTGAGACCAAGATTGCTTGTGATAGAGCAATCGAGCTAGCGAAAGAAGATCCCACAAGTCTCATTGTCTGCACAGCTGGTTACGCTGGAGGGAAATGGAATCATGCATGGATGGCATTGGTGATAGGTGAGTATGTGGTCAAGCATATCTCCAACAATCGATTCATTGCAGCTCGCGCAGTTAAATTCAATACTTGGGGTGAGATGGAGGAGTTATCAAGATTGTGTATCAGAGAACACTGGGACAATATCGAGATAACTCTTGCGGTGAAGTGGTGGCATGCGCCGAGAGCCCAATTTCTCTGTTGGTACTGGTTCAAGTCATCTCATATCAAAATCAAGTCGCAGGTAAGTAAGTGCCCGTCAAATGTTAGTCGTAAGACAATTGCCAGAGAGTTTCTGGTTGCTTGGCCGAAGAATATTTGTCGTGTAGTACTTGATTTCATTGGTTTCTGATAACACAACCGCAGAGTAATCTGCGGTTTGGTTTTATAGTATAATTATCTTATGCAAAATAAATATAATGGTGGATATATAGCAATATTAATTATGCTAATCACAGGCGTAATAATTGTAATCCTAATGTTACAGCAGTATAAGAGTTCAGGATTAATTAAACAGCAAGATTCAACAATTAAAACTACACCAATAGAAAGCGCACAGAATATAAAGAATGTCCTAGAGAAAAGAGATCAAGAAGCGATAGATAACTAAGGACAGTCGTTGAGGTCATAAGTAACTCTCACATCACCATCTTGCTTCTCAATAGTATCTGGATCAATTCCTCCGTCTCTAAGTGTAAAGTCATTCTGTACTCCAATAGGAAAAGACAAATAGTATCCATTATAAACCAATACACATGCAACAAAATTTCCAGTGGCACTGTTGTATATTCTTAACCTCATAGGGTTTGAACTCAAACCTTTGTAATATGTATAGCCACTTAATGCAACATCTCTGTTGTTGAATTGAACAATTTGAGTTGGAAATGATGGATAAGGTATTGTTGCTAAAACATTTTGTAATAAATTACCGAGTGTTGGCCATCCGTAAGCTGTATCGCTAATATAGTATGCAGTAGATCCAGAAGGTGGCCAGTCACCATTATTCTGATAGCTTAGTTCCAGAGCTGTTCTTAGGGTTGTGATATCACTTGCTGCCTTGGCATAGCCAGCTCTATTTCTGGCTTGTTGCGTGGATGCAATTACCACACTAGACAGTATGCTTACTATAGATATAACTACAAGAAGTTCTATTAAAGTGAAACCCTTTTTCATTTGCAATTATTATAACATGATATAATTATGAGATGAGAAAGTACCTGTTGGTAATACTCACAATAGTATTTTTATTATTAACTACTGCAATTTATCTAGATAACAGGAAGCAGGGAACTTCTGTTGATTTACCAATTTTTGAAATTTATCCAGATATAATTTATCAAGGTGACCCTGTTTTTATCAGAATAAATGCAAGTTCAACTCCGAAGCAGGTATTATTCAATAAAAAGGAAATTAAAACTGCGAAATACAATAATTCATTTATTGGATTGATTGGTATTGATTTGAAAGAGACAAAGAAAGAACATTTAATTAATATAGAATTAATGAATGGAATGAAATTCGACAAGCCAATTGTATTAACAATGAAGGTAAAGGAAGAGAGGCCACTTGGTATACCAGATAGCTTGGGAGGGAATACCAAGGAGGCGGGCACGAATCTTTTAAACAATATTACCAAGGAGAATGCTAGTATAAATAGCATAAAGTTGGACTCAATTTCCCATTGGAGTAATAGCAAATTTAGCAAACCACTTGAGACGATTTTAGTTACTGATGAATATGGATATAGTAGGAATACGGTAGGTTATTATCTTGCACATAAGGGTACGGATTTCCGTGCGCTAGT
>CAZOGG010000076.1:0-3151 GCA_964579565.1 uncultured Candidatus Saccharibacteria bacterium
TTCCGTAGTTTTTTCCATTTCTTGGTGGGCCATTGTGTCCACCAGCGCTTTCATTTTCAACCACAATTGAATCGACTTTTCCAGAAAGTTTTTTTACTAAGTACTTTGCTAATGTGTGCCCAGATACAATAGGAAAAAATTTAGGTCTTTCTGGTATTTGTGTATTCTTATCGAAAAATTCTGATGGATTAAAGGACACTTCCAAATCTTTCCCTCCAAGGATTGGAATATTGTTTGTCGCTGTTTCGCCTTTTAAATAGGCCTCAATGATACCAGGTGTAGATCTAGGAATTCCAGCACCCATAGTTATTACATTTACACGTGCTAGCATAGCACCGTATATGGCATAAAGAAGTGGAAGCGATATCTTGGTGAGATAATTAATACTGACTATTCCACCATGTTCTCGCCCCCAATGATTTCTCTTTGCCAAAGTCACCCAAACCCAATTTGCACATACGGTAAGTTCAATTAATTCCCGAGAGGGATTTAAGGTGAACCTTTGTACAGTGGCATGTGGATTGTTGTGGTACTTACTGACGACCCTCTCCGCTACTTTCGGAAAAGGAAAATCTTTAAGTACTTCAACTATAATTCTCGCTTCTTCACCACCGAGTTGAAGTATACGAGCCATCACTCTCTCAAGTGCTACTCCTGATACAGTTCCGATTTGACCTAGCATCGCGAGTATTCTAGCAAGAAACCAATCAGATATATTGACGCCCATCCCCCCGAGGATAATTTTCGGCAATGCATTTTTCATTTCTCAATTCTCCATTGTTGTCGAAGATCTAAAAGATCATCGTTTGTTTGATCTAACCTATCTTTATGATAGCAGAAAATGTGAGTAAATTTAAATAAAAATCAACCGCGTCGGGGTAAGCCGAAGCGGTTGTTGTGTTCCGAAACCAAACCTCAGGAGGTAGGAATCGGCATTAGCTTGTCGAGTGCTCTTATGAGTCGACAGGGTCGTGGTATGGATGCGACAAAGTCGCTTTCCTTGACCTCTTCTCCATGTGTATAGGCCTTGGTCCATCGAGCATATGTCCCAAAGACCAAATCCGCCACGGGGATTGAGAAGAATCCACTGATGTTCTCATTGCATTCTTTGTTGGCATGATGACCAAGGTGAAAGCAGTACACTATTTCCCAGAATCGTCCTAGACGAGTATGGGTCAATTTTGGTTTCCAAAACTCTTCAAATGATAGATGCTCAATCATGTGAACAACTTCGTATAACAGAATTGCCCATGTAACCGCCAAGGCGCTTCCAAGTAGAATCGGCCACTCAGGCAGAAGTACTTGTAAGGGTACCGACAAAATCAATGAAAATCCAAGAAAAGCAGCTAATGCATACCACGGAAAGTAGGATGCATCATGCTGTATTCTTTCGATAATTGGATAGCGATTGAACACCTTTCCAATACCGTTATTAACATTGATCAACTTCATCAAAGTAAGGTCATGATGATACTCATGCTGTTTGAAAAGTCCATTCAGCAGAGGGAAGGGTCTGTGGAGCATGTATCGGTGAAAGGCAAATTCGAAAAATGCAGTCACCATGTGTCCAGCAAGGAACACTACAGAGAGCTTCCAAATATTTCCCAATTGCACAGCCCAGATCTTCGGCAGAGCAAATGAAATGATCGAACAGTATAATATGAGTGTCACGGCAACCGTGCTGAGGAAGATAGTCACTGAAAACGGAGGATCAATGTGCTTGTTCGGGGTTTTCATACTTGCGATGTGCTAAGGGTCCTTATTTATTATATATTCAATTCTACCTATTTCCTAAGCAGTTATACCCACAAACATTGACATTTTATTGATTTTAATATATTATCTTATTGAAATTATATGTTTAGAAAATCATTTAACGGAAATCGTCCTCAAGGTAGACCTCAAGGTAGATTCTCAAATAGAAATAGAAAGGGTAATGGAGGTCCAAAAGGAGAGAATATCTCTCATGCTCGATTTATAAATAAGGCAACAATTACTGAGGAAGTGGAACATTTCACTCCTGAGCATAAGTTTGCTGATTTTGTTATTGAAGAGAATTTGAAACAAGGAATAATCAAGAAAGGTTATACTTTACCAACTCCAATCCAGGACAGATCAATTCCTCATATTCTAAAGGGTGAGGATATAGTAGGTATTGCAAATACAGGTACAGGTAAGACTGCTGCATTTCTAATTCCACTTATAGACAAGGTATTGAAGAATAGAAGAAATAAGGTACTTATAGTAGTTCCAACTCGCGAATTAGCTATTCAGATTCAAGATGAATTAAAGGGCTTTACTGTTGGTATGAAGATATTCTCAGTTTGTTGTGTTGGAGGTGCTTATATCGGCAAGCAACTTTCTGAATTGAGATATGTAAATGAATTCATAATCGGTACTCCAGGAAGACTAAAGGATCTTATAGAAAGAAAGGCAATTAGACTCAATGAATTCTCAACAATAGTACTAGATGAAGCAGACAGAATGCATTATATGGGATTCGTAAATGATATGAGATTCCTTATGGCCGGTATGCCAAAGCCAAGACATACAATTTCACCATAGATTGAGAGATTGATATGAGAATTTATAAATAATCCAGTTAGAATATCAGTAAAGACTCTGGATACATCAAAGAATGTTGAGCAAGATATAGTGCGTGTTGCAAGAGGTTTAAATAAGATAGATGTTCTTAAGGAACTATTACAAAAAGAGGATTTCAATAAGGTTATAATCTTTGGAAGAACAAAACATGGTGTAGAGAAGCTATCTCGCGCATTAATTGAAAAGGGGTTCAAGGCAGAATCAATACATGGAGACAAGAATCATAGTCAAAGACAAAGAGCATTGAAAGGATTTAAGGAGAATGTAATTCAGATTCTAGTTGCTACAGATGTTGCAGCTCGTGGTCTAGATATTCCAGATGTAAGTCATGTTATTAACTTCGATATACCAGCTACTTATGATGATTATGTTCATAGAATTGGAAGAACAGGACGTGCAAATAAGAAAGGCAAGGCTCTAACCTTCGTTGATTAATTATTCTGCTATAATTAGCAGATGGATAAAAAAGAAATAGCAGTCTTTGGTGGAGGATGCTTCTGGTGTACGGAGGCGATTTTCAAAATGATAAAAGGTGTTACAACTGTTA